>PULR01000034.1 GCA_003551005.1 Mollicutes bacterium | reverse complement strand
CTCTGCATGCTCTCACCTCCGCAATAACAAAATAGACGCCAAGGCGTCTATCAGTAGACCAGCAGGCTGTGTATGGGGTATTGTTCGATGCGGTGCCTGCCCTTGAGCGCAGCGAGCTCGATCAGGAAGGCGATGCCGACGACGTTCCCTCCGGCCCGTTCGACAAGCTTGATGGTCGCTTCGATGGTGCCGCCGGTCGCCAGCAGATCGTCGATGATGACCACCCGCTGACCGGTCTTGATGTCGTTTTTGTGAATTGAGAGCTCTGTCTGGTCATATTCAAGCTCGAACGACTCCGTCAGCGTCTCGCGGGGAAGCTTGCCCGGTTTGCGCACGGGGACGAAGCCGAGTCCGAGATGGGTCGCGACCGGAGTGCCCATGATGAACCCGCGGGCGTCGGGGCCGACAATCACGTCGGCGTCGCGCTCCTTCACATAATCCGCGAGCTGTTTCGTCGCGTACCGGAACGCCTGCCCATCGGCGATGAGCGGCGTGATATCCTTGAACTGGACACCTTCCTGGGGAAAGTCGGGTACGTTCGTGATATAGTCTTTCAAATCCATGTCCACACCATCCCTTATTCTTGGCTTATTCCATTATAACACGCGCAGCGATGCGTGAAAAGCAGGCTTACATCTCCCTGGGGGCCGAGACGCCGATCAGCGAGAGCGCATCGGCGAGGACGATCCGTACCGCTTCGAGTACCATCAACCGTTCGCTTCGTGCGCGCTCGTCGTCGGTGAGGACGACGATCTCCGTGTAGAAGCCGTGCAGAGCCTGCGCGAGCGTGTGGATGTAGTTGGTGATCTTGTGGGGCGAGCGTTCCTTCACGACGGCTTTGAGGGCCTGCGGATATTCCGCGAGCACCTCGAGCAGCTGATAGACTTTCTCATGGTCGAGGGAAGTGAACTCCTCAAGGTCCAGCCGATAGGTGTAGCCTTCGCGCTTCGCCTTCGCGAAGACGCTCGCGATGCGGGCGTGGGCGTATTGGGCGTAGTAGACGGGGTTCTCGTTGCTCTTGCGCACGGCAAGATCGAGATCGAGGTCCATGTGCGTGTTCGGATGATGCCGGGCGAAGAAATACCGGACCGCATCCCTGCCCTGCGTGCCGCCGCCGACCATCTCGATCAGATCCCGCAGCGTGATGGCCTTGCCGCTTCGCTTGCTCATCTTGATCTCTTCGCCATCCTGCAGCACCCGGACAATCTGCAGCATCACGACTTCGAGACGGTCGTGATCGCCCGAGAGGAGGCCGATACCTCCCTTGAGGCGTGGCACATAGCCGTGATGGTCGGCCCCGAGCACGTCGATGAGCGTATCGTAGCCGCGCTCAAGCTTATCGAGATGGTAGGCAAGATCCGGCAGAAGATACGTGTAGGTGCCGTCCTGCTTGACGACGACCCGGTCCTTCTCATCGCCGTACAAGCTCGTCCGTAGAAACGTCGCACCGTCCTCGCTGTAGGTGTGACCCGCTTCACTGAGCCGCTTCAGCGTCTTCTCGACGGCGCCTTCGCTGTAGAGCGAGCGCTCCCGGAAGAACACATCGAACGTGACACCGAAATCCGCCAGATCGCCGATGAGCGACTCCATCACCCACTCGACCCCTTCGTCCCGGAATGTCTCGAAGCCGTCCTCTTTGAGGAAACGGCCCCCGTGGCGGGCCTTCATGCGCTCGGCGAGGTCGATGATGTCCTGACCGGGATAGCCGTCCTCGGGCAGCGTCGCCGCTTCGCCGAAGAGCTGGCGGTAGCGGGCCTCGATCGAGCGGGCCAGGGTGCGGATCTGGTTGCCGCCGTCGTTGACATAGTATTCCCGCGTGACGTCAAAGCCCGTCTTTTCGAAGACTCTTGCCAGCGAATCGCCGATGGCGGCGCCGCGGGCATGACCGACGTGGAGACTGCCGGTGGGGTTGGCGCTGACGAACTCGAGGTTGATGCGCTGTCCCCGACCTTCATCGGTGCGGCCGTAGGCGTCCTGCTTTTGCAGAATCTCGCCGATGAGCGCGAGATAGACGGACTTGTCGATCGTGAAATTCAAAAAGCCCGGTCCGGCGACGTCGATGTGGATGATGGGGAAGGAATCGTCGATGGATTGCTGGATCTCCCCGGCGATCTCCCGCGGGGAGCGTTTCAGCTCCTTCGCGAGCGTCATCGCGAGGTTCGTGGCGTAATCCCCGTGACTGCGGTCCCTTGGCGTCTCGAGATGCACCTCGCGGGTCAGGCCGAAGCGGCGCTCGAGGGTTTCCTCGAGGCGTTTCTGGAGGGTTTCTCGTACGGTGTTCATGGTCTCACCAGCCTACAGTTTCAGATTGAGTTGTTCATGGATCTGCTTCTTGCGCGTGTGCATCAGCTTCATCCACTTCGCACCGCGGCCTTTGCCTAACGGACGGATCTTCTTTTCCTCGCGGAGACGGCGGAGCGTCCGGTCGATGGTCGAATCGGACACCGTGGGCAGCGCCTTGCGGATGTCCTCTTTCGTGAACACCTCATCGAAGCGGTGGATGATATTCTCGATGTTGTCGGATTTGTTGAGCTGCTGGTCGAACGTGTAGTTGCGCAGCGTCTCCTGAACGTCCCGGTAGCATTCCAGAGTGATATCGACCAGGAAGCGATGCAGCCCGAGGGTATCGGAAAGCCCTTCGCTCCAGTGCTGGGAAGCTTCAGTGACATGGCGCTTGAAATCGTTGCGCTTCTTGAAGAGCTTCTCGAAGAAACTCGAGAGGCAAAACGCTTCATATTCGTGCACCAGCAGGAGAATATAGAGCACCACGAGGCCGATGATGTCGTTGTGGACCTTGAAGGGGCGGAGGTTGATGAAATCGACATAGAAGTTCGTCGCCAGCAGCCCCGGTTCGAAGGCGTCCTCGCGCTCGAGGTGGTTGTAGGTCTTGATCAGCGTCTCGAGCCCCTGCCGCTTCGTCTTCTGCCCGCTGGAGAGCAGCGAGGCGGGGGCGGCCTCGGCGTCGCTGCTTTTCGCGTACTGCAGCTGCGCTTTCGGGGTCGTGCCCTCGAAGAGGAAATGCAGCAGGTCGTAGAGTTCGCGGTCGAAAAGCTCGAAGGTCTCCGTTTCGCCGTGAATCTTGCGGAAGACATCCTTCATCCGTTTCAGGATGCGTTCGCTGCGGCTGCGGGGCTTCACATCTTTTTCAAGAATACGCCGCCGACGCGTCTCCGAGACCTCGACGCCGTGAAAGGCGGCGAGATAGAACGCATCCGTCGCAATCGTGCGCCGCAGAAGCGTCGAGAAGTCCTCCTCGACAATCTTGAGCATCTCCTCGTTGCGGCCGATGAACCGATACAGATCGAGGTAGCGACGGACGATGTCGTTGGGGAGACGAATCGTCTCCGTGTTGTTCAAAGCGTACATAGCGTCACCTGCTTTATCGGCGTCCGCTCTTTTGGACTAGCTGTCGAAGAGCGTCTGTTGCTCGCCGGTCTCGAAGGGGGTCTGTTCGAAATTCGAAAGCGGCGCAATCACCTCGTCCTCTTCCAGCTCGACGGAGTCGAGCCGCATGAAGAGGGGTTCGCCGTCCTTGGTCCGGATGTGCTTCTTGCCGGCTTCTGAGGGCTGGCGCTTGATCGTGAAGGCGCTGAGCTCGACATTCGTGCGGTCGGTGACGACGTGCAGGGTCGCGCGTTTCTTGTATTGCACGGCGTCCATCAGCTCGAGGTCGCGCACCAGGTAAGGATGCTTCTGCGGCTGCTTGATCAGCCGCTCGGGCGCGAGAGTGCGGCGTTTGCGTGTGAGGGTGGCGAGGTCGACGCGCTTGATGGTGCCGCGGCTGGTGAGCACGAGCAGATCCGTGTGATCGGCGAGCGGCTGACTGGCGGCCAGCGTGTCTCCCTCTCTCAGGGAGAGCCCCTTGACGCCCTTGGCGGCAGTTCCGGTCACCGGGATCTCCCGCAGGTGGTAACGCAGAAGATAGCCGTGGGAGGTGGCGGTGACGACTTCACGATCCAGCGAATCGACGTGCACGACGTGGCGGACTTCGTCATCCTCGGCGAGCGAGAGGGCGCGGAAGGGCTTGTGGTGTCTGAGCACATCGAAATCCTCGAGCTTCGTGAGCTTGACGAGGTTGTTCTTCATAGTGAACAACAGATACCCCGCCTCGTTGTTGAACTGACTGACCGCCTCCACATGGATGATGCGTTCCTCATCGGGGACGCCGACGATGTGGTTGAGGTGGGTGCCGAGGTCCTTCCAGCGGCACGTGGGGATCTTGAAGATGGGGATGTAGACGTAATGCCCGCGGTCGGTGAACAAAAGCAGCGTATCCATGTTCGAACGCTGTTCGACGAAGAGAAAGGCATCCTTCTCCTTGAGCTCGGTCTGCTCGGTGGCGTTGTAGCTGCGCAGGGAGGCGTGGCGGATGTAGCCTTCCTTCGTCACACCGACGACGACGTCCTCGCGCTTGACAAGCTCCTCCTCGGCGACGGTGATCTTCTCGATGTCGGACTCGATCTCGGTGAGACGGGGTGATTTCACATCCTCGATGATGCCCTCGATCTCACGCTTGATCTCGGCTTCGAGGACATCCTCGTTCTGCAGGACGTTGTTAAGGTGCTCGATGGTCTGCTCGAGCTCCTCCTTCTCCTCCTTGAGCGCGCTTAGGTCGGTGTGCGAGAGGCGATAGAGCTGCAGCGTCAGGATGGCCTCGGCCTGTTCCTCGCTGAAACCGAAGGACTCCTGCAGGGCTGTACGGGCGTCCGGCTTGCTTTTGGATTCGCGGATGGTCGCGATGACCGCATCGAGCACATCGACCATGCGGATGATGCCCTCGACGATGTGCTGGCGCTTCTTCGCCTTGCGCAGATCGAAGTTGGCCCGGTTGGTCACGACTTCCTTCTGGTGGTAGATGTAGCTATCGAGCATCGCCGGCAGGGACATGCGCTCGGGACGTTTGTTGTTGATGGCGACCATGTTGTAGGAGAACGACTTGGTCAAATCCGTCTTCTTGTGCAGGAAGTTGACGATCGCTTCAGGGTCGAAGGTCTTGCGCACCTCGATGACAATCCGCAATCCTTCCTTGTTGGATTCGTCGCGGACTTCCTTGATGCCGTCAACCTGCCTCTTGAGCCGTATTTCATCGATGCGGCGCACCAGGACGGCCTTGTTCACTTCATAAGGGATCTCGTGGACGATGATGTTCTGGCCGCTGATCTCGACGCGGGATTTGATGATGATGCGCCCGCGGCCGGTCTGGAAAGCCTCCTTGATGCCTTCTTCGCCCTGGACGATGGCCCCGGTCGGAAAATCGGGGCCGGGGATGTGGGCAAGCAGGTCCTCAACCGTGCTTTCGGGATGGTCGATGCGGTGGATGACCCCCTTGAGGATCTCTTCGAGGTTGTGCGGGGGGATTTCCGTCGCATAACCGGCGGAGATGCCGGTCGCGCCGTTGATCAGGATATTGGGGAAGCGGGCGGGGAGGACGACGGGTTCGTATTCTTCGTCGTCGAAGTTCGGCACATAATCCACCGTCTGCTTGTCGATATCCTGCAGCATATACTGACTATGCGCAGAGAGCCGCGCTTCGGTGTAGCGCATCGCGGCGGCGCTGTCGCCGTCGATCGAGCCGTTGTTGCCGTGCATGTCGATCAGCGGGGCGAGCATCTTGAATTCCTGCGAGAGGCGGACGAGCGCCTCGTAGACGCTACTATCGCCATGCGGGTGGTACTTGCCGATGACATCGCCGACGATGCGCGCCGATTTCTTATAAGGCTTCTCGTGGGTCAGCCCGAGCTTGTGCATCGCGTAAAGAATGCGCCGCTGCACCGGTTTGAGTCCATCGCGGACATCCGGCAGGGCGCGGTCCTGGATGATGTATTTCGAGTAGCGTCCGAACCGGTCGCTGACGATATCCTCGAGGTTCTCATCCAGTACTTTGCCTTCAATGAACTTGTCGATGATCTGTTCGAGTTTCTCGGACTTGTCCGCCATGCTCTTACTCCTTTATCTCGAAATTGTCTTCGTTGGTGAAGGTCACGTTCGATTCAATCCAGTCCCGACGAGGCTCGACCTGGTCACCCATGAGGATCTTGATGCGTTTCTCGGTATCGGCGAGGTCGTCGACGGTGACTTTGATGAGGGTGCGGGTCTCGGGGGTCATCGTCGTCTCGTAGAGCTGCTCGGCGTTCATCTCGCCCAGACCCTTGTAGCGCTGGATCTCGACATCCTTCTTGTGTTCGAGCAGCTCCTGGAGCTCTTCATCACTCCAGGCGTAGACCGTGCGGCGCTGCTTGTCCTTCGTGAAATCGATTCGATACAAGGGCGGCAGGGCGATGAACACCTTGCCCGCCTCGATGAGCTTGCGCATGTAGCGGAAGAAGAATGTCAGCAGCAGCACCTGGATGTGCGCGCCATCGGTATCGGCGTCGGTCATGATGATGATCTTGTCGTAGTTGCAGGCCTTGAGGTCGAACTCGCTGGATAATCCCGCACCGATGGTGTGGATGATCGTGTTGATCTCTTCATTCTTGAGCACATCCTCGATACGGGCCCGTTCGGTGTTGATGACTTTTCCGCGCAGGGGCATGATGGCCTGGTATTTCCGGTTTCGCCCCTGTTTGGCGCTGCCGCCGGCGCTGTCGCCCTCGACGAGATAAAGCTCGCGGCTGGTGGGGTCCTTCGAAGAGGCGGGGGCGAGCTTTCCGGAGAGAATCGGCTCCTTCTTCTTGCTCTTGCGTTCGAGGCGGGCCTCCTCGCGGGCCTTGCGGGCCGCTTCGCGCGCTTCCTGCGCGCGGATGGAGCGGTCGATGAGCGTCTTGGCGAGCTTGGGGTTCTCGTTGAAGAAATAGGTCATCTTCTCGCTCACGGTCTGTTCGACGGAGCCGCGCGCCTCGGGGGTTCCGAGCTTGTTCTTGGTCTGCCCCTCGAACTGCAGGAGTTGTTCGGGCACGCGCAGGGAGACGATGGCGGTGAGCCCCTCGCGGATGTCGGCACCCTCGAGTTTTCCGTTCTTGATCGTGCCGATCCGCTGGGCGTAGTCGTTGAAGATTTTCGTGAAGGCGGCCTTGAAGCCGGTCTCGTGCGTCCCGCCATCGCGCGTGCGGACGTTGTTCACGAAGGAGAGGACCTGGTCGGTATAGGATTTAGTGAACTGAAAGGCGATCTCGACACGGATCTCATCGAAGTCGCCCTGGAAAAAGACCGGGTCGTGGATGGTGCGGCGGTTCTGGTTGAGGTATTCGATGTAGGAGAGAATCCCCTCGTCGTAGCGGAAGACTTCCTTCTGCTTTGCGCGCTCGTCCTCGAGGACGATCTTCAAGCCCTTGATGAGGAAGGCGCTCTCCCGGAGCCTTTCCGCAAGCGTCTGGTAGTTGAAGACGGTCGTCGAGAAAATACGCGCGTCCGGCTTGAACCAGACCTTCGTCCCACGACGGCGCCGTTTTCCGATTTGTTTGAGGTCCGTGACCTCGCGGCCGCCGTCGCGGAACGTCATGTTGTACATGACGCCGTCGCGGGTGACGGTGACATCAAGATATTCACTCAGGGCGTTGACGACGCTCGCGCCGACGCCGTGCAGACCGCCGGCGACCTTGTAGCCGCCGCTTTCGGAGAACTTCCCGCCCGCGTGCAGCTTCGAATAGATGACTTCGAGCGTGTTGCGGCCGCTCTTGTGGTCCCCGACGGGTATGCCGCGGCCGAAGTCCTCGACGACGACCGAGTTGTCTTCCTTGATGGTCACGTATATCTCGTTGCCGTAGCCGGCCAGGGCTTCGTCGATGGCGTTGTCGACAATCTCCCAAACCAGATGATGCAGCCCGCGGGCATCGGTGGAGCCGATATACATCCCCGGGCGCTTGCGTACGGCTTCTAGTTCCTCAAGAACTTCGATTGCTTCGGCGGTGTAGGTGTTGGCCTGTTCCATGGCGGACACGTCCTTTTCCTGTCGACTCGTTTATTCATTATACCAAAACGCCCTCCCGATTTGTAGTGTCATTTTTGGCGTGCTTGTGGTATAATGCCTAACAAACACGCACGAAAGAGGGATGGCGATGTTCGACTTCCTCGCCGGCTTCGACTGGCCGGCTGCAATCCTCATCACACTGGCCGCCTATCTCATCGGGTCGATTCCCGTGTCGCTGATCGTCGGCAAGCTCACGCGCGGCGTCGATGTCCGGGACTATGGTTCGGGAAACCCCGGCACGACGAACGCGATCCGTGTGCTTGGAAGGCGACTCGGCTATCTCGTCTTCGCGCTCGATCTCTTCAAGGGCGGGCTGCTCATTCTCTTGATCTGTCTGGGGCTCTTCGATGCCTTCAGCATCTTCCACCCCTTGTTCTACGGCATCGTGACGGTGCTTGGACACATCTTCCCCCTCTTCCTCCGCTTCAAGGGCGGCCGAGGCGTCGCGACGAGCGTGGGGGTCTTCCTCTTCTACGTACCGGGTCTGGGGCTGATCGGGCTGCTCGGTTTCATCCTCGCCCTCCGGGCGACGCTTTATGTCAGCGTCGGCTCCTGCACGGGAGCGGCGAGTCTCTTGCTGGCGAGCCTGGTCGTCTATTTCGCCGGGCCGGCGCAGGGGGATGCACTCGAGGTCGCCTTCGGCTTTGCCGGGGATCCCTGGATGCCCGCCATCGCCCTCATCGGCAACATCCTCATCTTCTACCGGCACCGTGGAAACTTCCGCAAGATCAAGGCCGGTACGGAGCCGAAGACCACGTTCTTCGATAAGAACCAATGAAAGATTAAAACAACCGCATAACTCTGTGAAACCTATTAAGTCTCTTAGCAGGAGACTTTTCTTTTTGGTAGACAGGTTGCATCTTCCCTGTGCAGGCCAAAGTTTCGCAACATCTTCACAAGAGGGTTTACGACTTAATCCCGGAAAACGCACGTGATGTGAAAAGAATGCATTTGTGCCACCGATTAGAGAAATCACAGCGAGCGAAGCATTTCCACAACCCCGCCTATGCTATGCAAAAGATCAAGCGAAACGTTACATTTCTGATAGAATAAACCCATTATAGCGTTGCAAACACATATCACGTGTTTTATTGTTTTTTTTTCGTCGACCGGGAAAAACAAAGCCCCCAACCTTGGCGTCACCAAGTTTGGGGGCCTACTTCACGCTGAAAACGCCTGAAGCGCAACACGTAATTTAAGGTTCAATGAGATCCCATCTGTCACTATCCGGGCTGTTCCTGGATGATTGCTGGTGGTGATTGGCTTCATAAACCTGGCCTTCATAAACAACTTTATCACCAACATCATAATCTGCGTCTTCGTTCCAATCAGGAATTCTTGTCCAGGGCTCGCCGGATCCTTCTGGGCCATGGTTGTCCGCTGGCACATCGTTACGAGTCCACCAGTTCGCATGATATATATACCCATCATATTCAACGAGATCTCCATCATAAACCGTATTTTCTTGCCATTCGGGGTAATCGAACTCTCCTGGTTCATCGGAATCATCGATAATCTCTACCCAACCGTTTCCACTGATAGGATTATGGTCGTTTGCCTCACCGCTATTCACGACTTCAAATTCAGAATTTCCGTGTTGAACAACATCCCCGTCTTCATAAATATTATGTGGATGCCAACGATCGCTTACCACATTCCAGCCGGTTCGACGATTCGTTCTGCTTGCGTCAAAACCCGTCGGCTCGTTTTGATTCGCTTCTCCCGCATTGTATACAACATATTCTTCACCCTGATACTCAACGGTGTCTCCTACTTGATATGTATTGTGTTCATGCCATGCATCCGTTATTTTTTGGTACGGTCCGTAACTATAGAATGCTCCAGGATCAGAGGGGGATTTGAAACTACCGTCCTGACTACCGGTGTTTAATTCATTGCGGTTCGTAACCTCAAATAAGGATTGACCATATTCCGGATGATCGTAAATAAATCTTGATCCCTCTTCAATATCGTCATAACTATATTCAATTTCGCTATAGTGTGGATAATCTCCTAAATATT
>PULR01000045.1 GCA_003551005.1 Mollicutes bacterium | reverse complement strand
CAGATCAAGGACGCCTATCAGTATGCGCTCGCCCGGCATGAAGGACAGGCCCGCAAGAGCGGGGAGGACTACATCTCGCACCCCGTGAGCGTCACCTACATCCTCGCCGATTACAAGACCGACCCCACTACGTTGATGGCGGGGCTTCTGCATGATTGCATCGAGGATACCTCTGCGACGTATGAAGACATCTCCGAGCGTTTCGGCGAGGAGGTCGCGCTGCTCACCGAAGGCGTCACCAAGCTTGGTCAGTACAAGTTCAAGACCATCGAGGGCGCCGAGGATGAGAAGCAGCAGATGCAGGCGAAGAACTACCAGAAGATGCTGCTGGCGATGGCGAAGGATATCCGTGTGGTCATCGTCAAGCTCGCCGACCGCCTGCACAACATGCGCACCCTCAACAACCTTCCGCCCGAAAAACAGCGCCGCATCGCGCGGGAGACGCTCGATATCTACGCGCCGCTCGCGCACCGTCTGGGGATGTACTTGTTCAAGGCCGAGCTCGAGGATACGAGTTTCAAATATCTCAACCCGGCGCAATACCGGCTCATCTCGCAGATGATCAGCGACACCAAGCAGAGCAGGGAACGCGATCTGGAACGGATGCAGGCCAAGCTTGAGGAGATCCTCGAGCGCAACGATTTTTCTTTCGATATCAAGGGGCGGATCAAGAACATCTTTTCCGTCTACAAGAAAATGGAGAGCCGCAACAAGGAGTTCGAGGAAATCTACGATTTGCTTGCGCTGAGAATCATCGTCGATTCCGTCGAAGCCTGCTACAGCGCCATCGGGGTCATCCACAGCTCCTTCACCCCCATCCCGAACCGCTTCAAGGACTACATCGCCATGCCCAAGCCCAACTTGTATCAGTCGCTGCACACCTCCGTGATCGCCGACGGCAAGATCTATGAGATCCAGATCCGCACGAAAGAGATGGACCGCATCGCGGAATACGGGGTCGCCGCACACTGGGCTTACAAGGAGCACGGTTCGCAGGTGCCGATGACCGAGGTCGTCAGCAAGAAACTCAAATGGTACGGCGACCTGATCAAGTTCACCGAGGAGTCGGAGAACGAAGAAGAGGTCCTCAACCTCCTGCGGGATGACATCTTCCAATCGAACGTCTACGTCTTCACGCCCGATGGGGACATCATCGATCTGCCCAAGGGCGCGACGCCGATCGATTTCGCCTTCCGCATCCACACCGAAGTCGGCATCAAGACGGTCGGGGCGATGGTCAACGGCAAGATCGTCCCGCTTGAGTATCAGCTCGAGACCGGGGATGTCGTCGAGATCAAGACTAGCAAGAACAGCTTCGGCCCCAACGAGAACTGGCTGAAGATTGTCGCCACGAGCGGCGCGAAATCAAAGATCAAGAGCTATCTGAACAAGCAACGCCGCGACGTCCTAAAGCGCATGGGCAAGGAGTCTTTCGACAAGGAGCTTGCGCGCCGCAAGAAGAAGCTCTCGCTGGATGACAAGACCGCGAAGCAGTTCTTCGGGGACCGGGGCGTCAAGTCCGTCGAGGATTTATATGTCGAGATCGGGAAGAACACCCTCACCGCCCAGAGCGCGCTCAACACGCTCTACAAGGACGAGAAGGACGAGCGCGACGACAAGCTCATGGAATCGATCAACCGCACGGAGAGAACCGTGGACCCCGCGACGAACATCGTCGTCGAGGGTCTCGAAAATCCCTCCGTCAAGCTCTCGAACTGCTGCACGCCGATTCCCGGTGATGCCATCAAGGGCTACATTTCCAAAGGCACCGGCATCGCCGTGCACCGCACGGCATGCAAGAACCTGCAGAACCTTGATGAGAACCGCTTCATCGATGTCGAGTGGGGCGAGAAAAGCGATTCGATCCATCACGTCAACCTGCGGATTCTCGTCAACAACCGCGACAACATCCTCGCCGAGATCATCAACACCATCACCACCCACGAGGGAAGCGTCGATCAGGTCTCCGCTTCGACGAACAAGCGCGGCGAAGGAGTCATCAAGCTCAAGACCGGCGTCAAGCACCGCAGCGTCCTCGACAACATCACACTCAACATAAAGAAAATCCATGGTGTGCTCAGCATCGAAAGGTTGATGAAATGATGAAGGTGCTCATCCAACGCGTCAAGGAGGCCGAGTGCCTCGTCGACGACACCGTCCACGCGCGGATCGGGGAAGGCCTCGTGCTTTTTGTCTCCTTCCACAAGGACGACGAGACCTCGGCGATTGAAAAGCTGGCCAGGAAGACAGCCAACCTGCGCATCTTCGAGGATGAGGAAGGCAAGCTCAATCATTCCGCCAAGGCGCTGGACAAGGAGATTCTCTCCATCTCGCAGTTCACGCTCGAGGCCGATACCGAGAAGGGCAACCGACCCTCTTTCACGGAAGCAATGCCGCCAAAGACGGCCGAACGCTGGTATCATCTGTTCACCGAAGCGTTGGAAGCACACGGCCTTGCCGTTTATGAAGGCTCTTTCCAATCCCGGATGCAGATTCGCCTGGTCAATGACGGCCCGGTCACCATTCTCCTCGAGAGGACGTCCGGGCAGTGATTCGTCGTCTATGGGAGCCCGACCGTGAAATCGTCCGCAATCTGCTCGACCTCGAGCCGGAGATGAACCTCTATCTGATCGGGAATCTCGACAACTTCGGTTTCGAGCACGACGATTATCAGCTGCACGGGGAATTCGTCGGCGGCGAGCTCGCCGCCGTGCTCGGCCGCAGTCGCTCGCAGCTGACCTACTACGCGCGGCACGCCGTCTTCAACCCGGCCTGGAAGGCAATCATCGAGTCGTTCGACTGGTTGTTCCTCAGTGCGAAGGAACCACTTATCCGGGCCATGCGGCCTTATTTCCCAGACACCCATGTCGACCACATGGACTTCATGCGCACCACGACCTTCACCCCCGATGCCGACGTCGATTATTCGGATGTCGAGCGGCTGTCCACGGAACAGGACGCCCGCGAGATCTACGCCATGCTCTCGACCATCGAGGAGCTCTACACCGTCTACAACAAAGCCGAGGATGAATTCGTCCGCTATCTGCTTGAAAACAGCGGCGCCAACGGCACGACCGTCTTCGTCCGTCGCGATGGGCGGATCGTCTCCAGCGCCTCGGCGGTCTTCGAGACGGATCATTCGGCGATGATCGTCGGCGTGGGCACCCACGCCGAATACCGCCAGCAGGGTCTCGGCAAGAAAGTGCTCCACTACCTCATGGACCTCTATGTGAATCAAAAGGGCAAGACGCTCTGTCTATACTATGACGACCCGCGCGCGGAAAAGTTGTATGTGAAGCTCGGGTTTGAGAACATCGGCCGCTGGTCGATGCTGTCGAAACCATGATCGCCCTGCCGCGGATCGCGACGAAGCGGCTGATTCTCCGCCCGCTCAGGCTGAAGGATGCGAAGGATATTTTCGAATACGCCTGTCTGGATGCCGTCGGACCCTCCGCCGGCTGGCCGCCGCACCGCTCTTTGCGTGATACGCGGGCCTTCATCCGGCAGTCGCAGGCGAAGCGGCGCCGCGAGCAGCCCGGCGTCTTCGCCGTGGTGTTGAAAGAGACCGGGCGTGTCGTGGGGACGATTGAAATCCATTCCTACGTCACGGCCTTCAAGGGTGAGATCGGCATGGTGCTGCACCCCGAGCTTTGGGGACAGGGGCTCATGGTCGAGGCCGGGGAGGTCGTGATGGTCTACGCATTCGAGACGTTGAAGCTCAAACGCCTCGTCTATGCCCATTTTCCCGGTAACCGGCCCTCGCGACGGCTGCGCGAGAAGCTCGGGTTCACCTATGAAGGCGTGGCCCGTAACGGCTTCAAGCGTTACGACGGCATCCTGCTCGATGAAGTCATCTCGAGCTTCACGGACGGGGATTACTTCACGCGGGATGCGGACCGTTTTCTAACGGTGAAGCAGAACGCACGGTTTTCCTACTAATCATCAAAAGTCTTGAATCTCCACTCGTCGATAAAGCAAAGTCGCCGGGTGAAAAAGGGGAATTGGATGCAGAACCGGAACCGGTTGTGGAAACGTTACGGCATCGAGCTCGAAACCGATGTCTTCCTTGCAGCGGATCATCACGTCAGCTTCTATGTCGACCTTGCGGAGGCGGATTCCGGCTTGTATCTGTTGAGCGGGGATCTCGCCGCCATTGGTCTGCCGAGCCGGGAATCGTTCACGATTGACGATTTTCTGCCGTTCATCGAAGCCGACAACGCCCTCGCCGAAGTCGAGGGGCGTCCGACGTTCAAACAAGATCTCCTGGAAAAACTCCAGCGGATCGAGACGGACGGGCACCTGTATGTGCCCATCAAGCAGCAGGAGGGCACGCTCTGGCTGTCTGTAGCCTTCCGACGTCTCAAGACGCAACGTAGGGACGCCCGGCTGCTCTTCGGCCAGGTCATCCGCCGCATCCCGGGGGTTCCTGCCTACGTCGACCTCTATCGCAAGGCACATCAGGATTCCCTGACAGGTTTTTTCACGCGCGAGACGCTGAAAAAGCACATCGAGACCTCGCAGGAGACCGCCGACGCCTACGGCCTGTATATTGACCTGGATAATTTCAAGCAATACAACGACCGCTTCGGCCATCAAGTCGGCGATCAGCTGCTCCGGCGCATCGCCAGGCATTTCATCGACCACTGGGAGCACAACGTGCTGTATTACCGCATCGGCGGCGACGAATTCTTCATCTACACCTTCGAAAGCCCGCAGGCGAGCACTCTCCAGCGCGCCAGGAAAGTCATCGATGACATCCGCTTTGTCTCCAGCTCGTTCAAGGGCGTCCCCATCGGCGCCTCCATCGGTGTCGCCTCGATTCCGGGACGCAGCTATTACGACCTGCTCGATGTCACCGACCAGGCGATGTACGTCTCGAAGGAAAAGGGCGGCAGCACGGTCACGCTGTATCGGGACGGAGAATTCCACTGACCGCGCGCCGTCGTGTTGACATTGTGAGCAGGCGGCGCTATAATGGGATAAACTGACGATGGAGAGCCACGTCGTCCGACGCATCCAAGAGAGCGGTGGCGGCTGGAATCACCGTATGACGAGGCGATGTCGACACTCCGGAGGGCTCCTTCGAACCCAAGTAGAAGGAGACGTATGGCGGCGTTAACGCATAAAGCGCCGGCCGGGCAGGCCGGAACTAAGGTGGTACCGCGGTCCATTCGCCCTTAGCGTTTTATAGGGTGATTTTTTTATTTCCGAGGAGGAGTTGCCGTGTATCAACGCATGAAAGGCACATATGACGTCATTGAGGATGCTCCGTATTTCCGTGCGGTCGAACGCGCCGCGAGCGAAGTGAGCCGGCTGTTCAACTTCAAAGAGATCCGCACCCCCCTCTTTGAAGCCAGCGAACTCTTCCACCGCAGCGTCGGCGAGACGACCGACATCGTCAGCAAGGAGACCTACGATTTCACCGACCGTGGCGGGCGCCGCGTGACCCTCAGGCCCGAAGGCACCGCCGGGGTCGTGCGCGCCTATATCGAGAACAAGCTGCATGCCGACCCGAGGGTGCCCGGGAAGTATTACTACCTCGGAACGATGTATCGCTACGACCGTCCGCAGAAGGGCAGAACGCGCGAATTTCGGCAGTTCGGCGTCGAATCGTTCGGCACGAAGAGCCCCGCCGTCGATGCGGAGACCCTCGCCGCCGCGCACACGTTCTTTCGGGCGCTCAAGCTGCAGGACGCCCTCACGCTGCACATCAACACCCTCGGCGGCCGGGAGAGCAAGGCCAACTACGCCGCCGCCCTCCGCGCGCATCTGGAGCCGCATGTCGAAACCCTCTGCGCCGATTGCCAGCGCCGCTATCAGGACAACCCGCTGCGCATCCTCGACTGCAAGATCGACGGCGACAGCGAGGCCGTCCAGAACGCGCCGCGCACCCTGGATCACCTCGCGGCGGATGACAGGAAGAACTTCGAAGAAGTCCTCTCGCATCTGGATGCGCTACAGATCGACTATGTCGTCGACCATGCCCTGGTGCGCGGGCTGGACTACTACACCCACACCGTCTACGAATTCAAGGTGGACGCCGCCCTGCTCGGCTCGCAGAATGCGATCGGCGGCGGGGGACGGTATGATGAACTCGTCGAGACGCTCGGCGGTCCCCCCACGCCGGCGACGGGTTTCGGGATCGGGCTTGAACGGCTGATCCATGTTCTCAAGCAACGCGGCTTCACCCCTCGTGAAGGTCATGTCCATCTATATCTGCTCGCCATCGGCGAGGAGGCGCGCCGCCGGACCTTCACGCTCGCCCACGAGCTGCGTCTTGGCGGTCTCGTGGTCGAGACCGACCTTCTCGGGCGTTCCGTGAAGGCGCAGTTCAAGCAGTCCGAACACCATCAGGCGGCGTTCGTGGGCATTCTTGGCGAGACGGAGCTAGCCGCCGGCACCATCAACCTCAAGGACCAAGCCACCCAGGAAGAACAGACTTTGAAGCAATCCGAACTTCTAAAGACCATCAAGACACGCCTTAATGGCAGGTCCAAGGCACCGGATTGTTCAGACTGCACGGAGAAAGGAAGTCAGAAATGAAGACACACCACAACAACGCCCTGCGGATTGAACACGTGGGCGAGCGGGTCGTATTGACGGGCTTCGTCGCCCGCCGTCGCGATCTGGGAAACCTCGTGTTTATCGACCTGCGCGACGGCGAGGGCATCACACAGCTCGCCTTTGATTCCGACAATCCCCTCAAGGACAAGGCCTCCGCCATCAAGAGCGAATACGTCCTGCGCGCCGAAGGCGTCGTCCGCGAGCGTTCGAGCAAGAACCCCGACCTCCCAAGCGGCGACATCGAGCTCGACGTCGACGCACTCGACGTGCTCAACACCGCCAAACAGCCGCCGATGCTCATCCGTGACGAGACCGATGCGCTCGAGGAGACCCGCCTGCGGCATCGCTACCTCGATCTCAGACGTCCCCGCCTGCAGGCTTTGATGAAGCTTCGCCACAGCATCACCGCGGCGACGCGCGAGTTCCTCAACCAGGAAGGGTTCCTCGAATTCGAGACCCCCATCCTGACCAAGTCGACGCCCGAGGGCGCCCGCGATTACATCGTCCCCTCGCGGCTGCACAAGCACAGCTTCTACGCGCTGCCGCAGTCGCCGCAGCTCTTCAAGCAGCTGCTCATGAGCGCAGGTTTCGAACGCTACTACCAGATTGCGCGCTGTTTCCGTGATGAAGACCTGCGCAGCGACCGTCAGCCCGAGTTCACGCAGATCGACATCGAGATGAGCTTAATCGACCAGGAGGCCGTCCTCGACCTCACCGAGCGGCTCGTCGCCCATATCATGAAGGCTACTCGGGGTATTGAGGTGAAGACACCATTCCCGAGAATCCCCTACCACGAAGCGCTCTCACGCTACGGAACGGACAAGCCGGACACGCGCTTCGGCCTCGAGCTCGTCGACCTCTCCGATGTGTTCGCCCAGACCGACTTCAAGGTGTTCCACTCCGTCCTCGAGAGCGACGGACGCATCAAGGCCATCAACGTCGAGGGCGGCGCGGCACGCTTCTCCCGCAAGGACATCGAGAAGGACCTGACCAGCGAAGTCGCGAAATACGGAGCGAAGGGATTGTTGTTCCTGCGCGCCGAAGCGGAGGGGTTGAAGGGTCCGGCCGCGAAGTTCTCCACCGAGGAGGAACTGACAGCGACCGCCGCGCGCATGGAAGCGGGCGAAGGCGATCTGCTGTTGTTCGTTGCCGACCGCGTGCAGACGGTGAACGCGGCACTCGGCCATCTGCGCAACGTGCTTGCCGGGAAACTCGATTTGATTGATGCGGACACGTTCGACTACACGTGGATTGTCGAGTGGCCCTTGTTTGAGTATGATGAAGACGAAGGCCGTTATCTCGCCCTTCACCACCCGTTCACCCGCTTTCCTGAAAAAGAGCTCGACACACTCAAGGAAGACCCTGCCGCCGTCGGTGCGTTCGGCTACGACCTCGTCGCACAGGGGCAGGAGCTTGCCGGCGGGTCGCTGCGTATCCACAACGCCGAGATGCAGCGCGAAGTGTTCCGCGCGCTGGGCATCGAGGAGGCCCGTCAGCAGGAGCGGTTCGGTTTTCTGCTCGAGGCCCTGGAGTACGGCACGCCGCCGCATGGCGGCATCGCCTTCGGGCTCGACCGCTTCGTGATGATGCTCGGCAAGACCGACAATATCCGTGATGTCATCCCCTTCCCGAAGACGCAGAGCGGCCATTGTCTGCTCACCGGGGCGCCGGGTGATGTCGATGCCTCGCAGCTCAATGAACTCGGACTGAAGAAAGACAAGCATGAAAAATGAGCAATGCCTAGGCATTGCTCATTTTTTCTTTACAGGACATTTACGTGTTTACGTGAAGGATAGACGCTTGGCGTTGATGGCGACGATGACTGTCGAGAGGCTCATCAGTACCGCCCCGATGGCGGGGGAGATGAGGATGCCCACCGGGTAGAGGATGCCGGCCGCGAGCGGAATCGCGACGACATTGTAGCCGGTCGCCCAGAAGAGGTTCTCGACCATTTTCCGGAATGTCGCCCGGCCGAATGTCAATGCCGAGAGGACATCGCGCGGGTCGCTGTTGACGAGGATGATGTCGGCAGTCTCCGCGGCGACATCCGTGCCGGATCCGACGGCAATGCCGAGATTCGCAGCAACCAGCGCCGGTGCGTCATTCACGCCGTCTCCCGTCATGGCGATATAGCGACCTTCCGCTTGAAGCTGCCGGACGCCTGCTGCTTGTCTTCAGGAAGGACGTCGGCCTGGTATCCATCCAGGCCCAGACGGTCTGCGACAGCCTTGGCGACACGTTCATTGTCGCCGGTCAGCATGATAACTTCAATGCCGCGTTTCTGGAGCGTCTCGACGGCGGCTTTGGAACTTTCGCGCACGGTGTCTCCGAGCGAGATTCTTCCCAGAGGACGATCATCCTTGATGACATAGACGTGCGTGGCCGCCCATTCAAGATGCTCAACGTTGGTATCGGCTCCCAGTTCGCTTGCTCTGGTCGGACTGACCACTGAGATGGTCGTATTCTCTACGTCGGCCTTGACGCCGACACCTTTCTCCGCTGTGAAAGCCTTGGATGAGGGCACGTCGACACCCAAATCCTGGGCGTGTTCAAGAATGCCTTGGGCGATGGGGTGCTCGGAATGGCTTTCGACAGCGGCAGCGAGGCGTAAGAGTTCATTTTCCCTGATGTCATCCCAGGTATCAACACTCACGACACTGAACACACCTTCTGTGAGGGTTCCGGTCTTGTCGAAGACGACCGTATCCACTTTTCTGGCTTGTTCGAAAGCGGTCCTATCGCGGATCAAGAGACCGTTCTGCGCGGAAAGCGCCGTGGAATTGGCGACAACCAGCGGCGTGGCGAGTCCCAGGGCATGCGGGCAGGCGATGACGAGCACGGTCGCCATTCTGGCTACTGCGAAGGTGGGGTCGGTGCTGATGAACAACCAGGTGATGAGCGTCGCGGTTCCTACAGTGATGGCAACGGTGGTCAGCCAGCGCGCCGACCTGTCCGCAAGATGCTGGGTTCTAGATTTGGCCGCCTGCGCATCTTTGACCATGGTGATGACTTTCTGCAGGTAGGCTTCCTCGCCGGAAGTCTCGACCGCCAGTGTAAGGGACCCTTGCTTGTTGAGGGAGCCGCCGACAGCCTGATCGCCGGCCTTCTTATGCACCGGCACGCTCTCGCCGGTCAGCATGGATTCATCCACATGGCTGTCGCCCTCTACGATATTTCCGTCCGCAGGGATGCGCTCTCCGGGGCGGATCAGGATGCGGTCACCCGAGTTGAGTTCGGAGATGGGAACCTCTTCGCTGCCCTCATCGGTGAGGCGTCGCGCCGTCGAGGGCATGAGCTTGGCGAGTTCATCCAGCGCACTCGATGCGCGCTGGATCGATCGCATCTCGATGTGATGCCCCAGCAGCATGATCGCGACGAGTGTAGCGAGCTCCCAGAAGAAGTCATCACCCTCGAGACCCAGGAGCGTGGCGGTACTGTAGAAGAAGGCGACGCTGATCGCCATAGCGATCAGCGTCATCATTCCCGGATTCTTCGCGGCGATCTCATCCTTGAAACCTTTCAGGAAAGGCCAGCCGCCATAGAAGTAGACAAAGGCGCTGAGCACGAACAGGATGATGGTTCTACCAGGGAAGTCCAGCTCGAAATTCAGCCAATTTTGAATCATAGGGGAGAAGATGAGAATCGGGACCGTTGCGATTATCGTTGCGTAGAAACGGCTGAGAAAGTCGGCATGATGACCATGATGGTCATGGTCTCCATGGCCGTGGTGTTCGTGTGATTGATGGTGCTCGTGGTCTTGATGGTCGTGGTGGTGCTCAGGATGGTGATGTGATTTGTCTTTGGCCTGGTTG
>PULR01000009.1 GCA_003551005.1 Mollicutes bacterium | reverse complement strand
GGATGTCGAGATCGATGAAAACGGCGAACTGATCATCGAACTCACCGACGGCACGGAAGAGAATGTCGGTGTCGTCGTCGGCGAGGACGGCCGTGAAGTCGAGATTCAAAAAGGCGACGACTACATCCAATGGCGTTATGAAGACGAGGACGAATGGAACGACCTGGTGGCGCTCGATGAGCTTGAAGGGCCCGCCGGCGAAGACGGTGAAGACGGTGTCGGTGTCGAAGATGTCGAGCTGGTCGACGGCGAGCTTGTCATCGAACTCACCGACGGCACTGAGATGAATCTCGGCGACGTCACCGGCGAAGATGCGGACCTTGAAGACGTACTGAGCAAACTCGACGACGCCCGGGCCGATGTTCTTGAAGAGTCTGTACTCGCGACGCCTCAGGTTCAAGTGCAGCTCCCTGATGGCACGTTTGAAGGCATCGGTAGCGCCGTCGTGTTTGAAGCCCACGACGAAGCGGACGCCTACTACGTCCTGACCAACGAGCACGTCGCAATGCAGGAGGAGTTGTTCCATCAACTCTACTTCCCTGAACAAGGCTACGTTTTCGAACCCGATCGCGTGTCCTTGCTCGGACTGGATGCGAGCCGGGATCTGGCGCTTTTCTCGATGGAGACGGAAGCGGACGTCCCCACGGTTCCGCTTGGGGATTATGATTCCCTGCAGATCGGTCAGTCCGTCTTCGCCATCGGCCATCCGGGAAGCTACCACAGCACCATCACCAGCGGCATCCTGAGCACGCTCAACCGCACCGGCATCGCGGTGGGCGAATTCGATTCCATGGCCATCCAGCACGATGCCGCCATCAACCCTGGAAACAGCGGCGGCGCGTTGGTCAACCAAGCTGGCGAACTGATCGGTGTCAACTTCGCCGGCACGACCTACTTCGACATGCCGGATGATGATGAGGGCAACCTTCTGCCCCCCAAAGAGGCCGATGATTGGCCGCAACCCGCAGAAGGCCTGCATTACGCCGTGCAGATAGATGAAGTCCGCGATTTCATCGATGAGACCATCACCTACGAGCAGAGCACATACGCCTTCGATCACGATGCGGAGGACTATACTTACTACGAAGGCGTCGCGACGGATGTTCCCATCACGCTCGCTTACGACGAACTTGGCGGCTATGGCTATGAAAACGTCCGCGTGGATGTCGACGCGCCCGAGGGTGTCGAACTACTCGCTGAAGATACTGATGGAGACCTCTACGATGTCGCTGAGATCGGCCACTGCGGTCCTGAGGACGGTTTCTTCCTGAAGGCCGCCTATCTTGAACAGACCGAGTTCGCCGCGACGTTCGAAGAGGCGGACGAATACAGCATCGAGTTCGAACTGGTCGATCTTGACAGCGATGAAGTGCTTGCCGATGAGACCATCGAGGTCGCGGTTGAACCATTCGAGGACGAGGTCATGAACGTCACCCAGGGTACATTCTATTCCACTGTCCAGGACGCTATTGACGCGGCTTACCCTGAGGATCAGATCATCCTCAGTGAAGGCGTCTATGAAGAAAACCTTGATATCGACGTCGATATGCTTGAATTGACAGGTAATGAAGCAACCCTTCAAGGAACTATCGATGTTGACGCGGATTATGTCACTATTGAAGACTTGACCCTCGAAGGCGATGGCAGCGGCCGCGGCATCAATCCGACCAGCGACAGCGAAGGCCTGCTGGTCGAGAACAACCTCATCAGCAACTTCACCACCGGTATCTATGTCGATGAGCACGAGACGTTAAGGGTCACGGACAACCTCATCACCGACAACGACGCTGGCATCGGGGGCTTTGCAGGTGATGATGCGATGATCTTCGGCAATGCGATAACGGATAACGACCACGGCATCGGTCTCCATTCCGACGCCGAAGGACTCGAGTTCTGGATCATGGAGAACTACTTCGAGGCCAATGATGGCGAAGGACACCTCAAGTCCTGGTTTGATGATCCTGAAACACTGGATCCCGATGAGGTCATAGCAACCAATGAATTCGCCGAAGACGTTGTCGTCGATGACACCATCGACGGTCCGGAATGGGTCATCTATGATGAAGCTCTCATTGACTGGGACCTGACCACGGACGGCAAGCATTTCGGTGACGGTATTGACCCGTTCAGCTACTCCGCCGGCGTCGAACTTAGTGGATATTTCCCTTACGCACCGGAAAACCGTCACCTTGAAACCCTCACTGTGGAATGGTACGACGCCGATGATAATCTGCTCATGACCGGCGAGCTGAACACAGAAATGGTCACCGAATCGGAAAACAACAGCATCTCGATGCCTTATGGCGGTACTGTAGAGGAATACGAAGAAGACGGCTTCTGGGACGTTGAATATGAAGATGATGACTACAAAGATGCCTTCCCGACCCAGGTGGTCTTCGAGGGTACCTTCATCAACGGTGCTTCTGGCGAAGCTGAGAACGAACGCGATCCTGAAGAATAAAGGGGCTTGCACCTACGACCCGCGCCGGTTCCGGCGCGGGTCTTTTCTTTTGATCATTCACAGTTCAGGGAATCAGTTTCATTGCTGTCTCGTTAATTTGTATCTCAATGCTGTGACGTCGCTGTATTTGGTATAATATAGAAAAGAAAGGGTGGGGTCCGTGGAATGGATTGTTGATGTGCTGTGGCTGATACTTTACTTCCTGGTGGCGCTACTGGCGGTTCCCGCCCTTTTGAAGCTGGTAATTGGAGCGCCGAAGGAAATGGTCCGTAAAAGCCACCACATAGGCTATGCCGGATCGATTTTCTTGTTCGTCCACCTTTTCGAGCCGTGGTGGGTGGCGCTGCTGGTTATTGCCGGCGCGATGACCATCATTTTTCTTGCTGTCTGGGCGGCCGAAGGGCACACCATCTATCGCCGGCTGCTGATCGACCGCTGGCGAGACGGCGGGGAAATCAAATATTCCGCCCTTTATGCGCTTGGGTCGTTCGCGGTGCTGATCGCAATGTTCGGGAATCTCCTGCCTTACGCTTCTGATGGCATCGTCGTCACCGCGGTGCTCTCCTGGGGAGTGGGCGATGCCCTGGCGGCCATCGTCGGCAAGAAGTTCGGCCGTCAGCGCCTCACACTGCCGGGCATGGACCGCAGGAAGACCTGGGCGGGAAGTCTCTCGATGTTCGTCGGGGTCTTGGTCGTCGCTTTTTTCGCCTTGTGGCTCTATTGCTCGCATCCGTTATGGCTGGCGTTGATTCTGGCGATTGCGGTCGCTTCGACGAGCACCTACATCGAAGGCCTGTCGCATCACGGATTCGACACCGTGTTCCTGCCCCTCACGGCCGCCACGACGCTTTATATCCTTTACTGGGTCTTCTCGGCTGCGGGGGTGATGTGAGATGGCGAAAGACAAGCGCCGGCGGACGCTGGTGCTCTCCATCGTCTTCAGTTCCTTCGGGCCCTTCGTGACCGGTTATGCGTTGCTGATGAACACCGCCGCGACCCAGCTTGCCGATTTCATCCGCCGCAGCGCTGAACTCGGCGTCCTCATCATGGCGCTTTGGATATTCAACGCATTGCGCGGCGCGGCGACCGAGAGCGGGCGCGGCGCCCGCCTCGCGAAACGGCTTTATCTGGCATCGGGGTCCGCATTGGTCCTGAGCGGCTTGTTTTTGGTCGTTTTGTTCATCCGCGGGCTATTCGAGCCTTCAATCCCCGAAGGCGATGTCCGGGTGGGGCTGGCTGTGGCCCTGCTTGGCATTCTGTTCAACGGCTTCTTCTTCATCCGTTATCTGCGCTTCGATAGGGAAGCGACCCATGCCGTCATGAAATCACAGTCCCGGCTGTATCAGGCAAAAGCCATCGTAGATCTTAACGTCGTCGTCGCACTTGGTTCGGTGCTGTTTTTCGAAGCCTCCCGTGCGAGCCATTATCTCGATCAGGCCGGGACGCTCATCGTCGCTTCATACCTGCTCGTTCGCGGAATCACTCTCGCGCGGCGGGAGCCTTCGAGTTAAAGGCTCTCGCGCTTGCGCGGGCGGTCAAGTTCTGGTATGATGCATACGGTAGCCCGCTTATCCTTGGAGGAGTACCCAAGTGGCTGAAGGGACTCGCCTCGAAAGCGAGTAGGCCGGCAACGGCGCAGGGGTTCGAATCCCCTCTCCTCCGCCAATCGCTGATCCCACCCCTGTCTTTTGACAGGGGTTTTCTGAATGTTGAGCATATTCATATCCTCCCCTTCCCGTATTTTGTACAATAAAAGTAGGTATCAACAAACCATTTAAGGAGGAGATCCATGTACACTCTCAAAGACAAAGTCGCCATCGTCACCGGCGGTGCGAGCGGCATCGGCTACGCAACCGTCAAAGCGTTCCTGAAAAAGGGCGCGAAAGTCGTGCTTTCCGATTATGACACCGAAGGCGGCGAGAAAGCCACCAAGGAACTCGCTCAGTACGGAGACGTCACCTTCGTCTTCGCGAACGTCGCAAAGGAAGCCGACGTGAAAGGTCTCGTCGATGCCGCCGTCAAGCAATACGGACGCCTCGACGTCATCTTCAGCAACGCCGGCATCGGCGCGATCCAACCGACAGATGAAATGAGCTACGAAGACTACAGCAACGTCATCCGCATCAATCAGGACAGCCTCTTCTTCGGCGCGAAGTATGCCGTGCCGGAAATGCGCAAAGTCGGCGGCGGCGCCATCATCAACAACGCCTCGATTCTCGGACTTGTCGGGCAGGCCCAGACGCTCGCCTACAACGCCTCCAAAGGCGCGGCCAATCTGATGACGAAATCGCTCGCCATCGAATACGCAACCGAGAACATCCGTGTCAACTCCGTCTGCCCGGGATACGTCGAATCGGGCATGGTCAACCGCGAAGCGCTCGGCGATTTCTACGACACCCTTGTGGCCAAACACCCCGTCGGACGCCTCGGTGTGGCGGACGAGATCGCTCACGCGGTCGTCTTCCTTGCGGAGAACACTTTCGCGACCGGCGTCAACCTCCCCGTCGACGGCGGCTTCACAGCCCAATAGCTTTCTGACTTTCTCTTCCCCCTTCGGATCCTTCCGGAGGGGTTTTCTTTATCTGAAAATGCCCATAGAAAAAAACGTCCGGCGAAGCCGGACGTCTTGCTTGGTCTGGGTGGGATCATCCTTGCCGCTGAAGAAGCGCGCGATGGCGATAACTCCACAGATAGAAAATGACAATCAGAACGAGCACAACGATTGAGATCGCGAGCCAGCCGAAGCCGTAATCGCCACGCAGATCCGCCAGCCGGCCGACAACAGGCGGACCGACGACCATGCTCAGGCGGGTGAAGATGAGCATCAAGCCGGTCGCGGTCCCCATGAGCCTAGGCCCGACCACATCGCCGAGCGTGGTGAACATCATGCCCATGATCGCGAAGGAGAAGAATCCGAAGACGAACGATAGCGCCACGATTATCCAGGCCGCGGGCTGCAAGGGAAGTATGACCAGCCCGAGGATGGCGAACATGCCCGAGACGAAAAGGCCGAGGATGAACAGCCCCAGCCGGCGGTTGCTGTTGAAGAAGCGGTCGTTGAGATAGCCGAACGTCGGATTGCCGAGGATGCCGCCGGCGATAAAGACGGAAAGCGTCACGCCGGCAAGCGAAGCGGAAAAACCCAGGTCCGACGTCAAAAACAGCGTGTAATGCAGGGTGATGTTCCCCACCGATAAGCCGGCCATCATGCCGATCAGCGACACCATGAACACCCGCGGATTGGTGACAACCCGCTTGAGATCGGCGCCGAAGGTGCTCGGGGCACCCTCTTCACTCTCGCCATTGTTGTTTTCCGGATGGAAGAACCGATAAAGCAGGAACGCCATCGCCAGTGCCAGCACGGCGACGATGAGCAAAGAGATGCGCCAATCCGTCCGCTCGCCAATGGCGGGAAGCACGCTCGAGCCGAGAATGCCGCCGATGCCGCCGCCACCGTGGACGATACCATTGGAGATCGCCCGCTTGGCGGGGTCCACCATCTCGATGATGCCTTTGTTGATGGAAGGCGTCACGATGCTGAATCCCACGCCGGTGAAAAGCGCCAGCCCGAGAAGCGCCGGAAAGACAGGGGCCAAGGTATGCAGAAGCATCAGCGACATGATGATGAGCACCCCTCCGATCAACCCTTTGCGTGCACCGATGGCATCCACGATGCGACCGGAAAAAATCGCCAGAGCCACGCCGCTGGCGTAGAAGAACGTGGCATACAGCCCGGCCTGAGCGGAAGTGATGCCGAATTCAGCCTGCACTAAAGGCAGCATCGCCTTGAATCCCTGGATGCTGCTGAATACGGCTATATAGGCGGTCGACATGATCAACAAGGTCGACAGGTGCGCCAGTGTGTTTGCATAACGGAGCTTCATGGTGTCCCTCCTGCTCTTTGATGAAATCATGCCCGGCAATAAAACATAAAGAACGCGCCCCGCACGGGTGATGAGGACGCCAAGAAAAATTATAACACAGTTTTTATCTTGTTTCATCCCAACTGCCCGATACTTTGTAAATGTTTAAAACATCCGGGCAGGACCCTCGCTAGCTTCTGTTGAATCGTAAAAATATGCAGGGTGGCATTCGCGCACACCCTGCATCCGGGTTATTCTTCATCCTTCTGAGAAGACGTCTTCGAGCACTCCCAGGGCCCACTCCAGATCCGCCTTTTCGACAATTAGCGGGGGCGCCAGCCGGATGGTGTCCACATGCGTCTCCTTGACGAGTATGCCTCGTTTCTTGAGCGCTTCGGTGTACTGCCGCGCGCCGCCTGCTTCTTTTTTGAGTTCAATGGCGATGAAGAGACCCTTTCCACGGACATCGGAAAATAGCGGCGAGTCGATGCGGCGGATGCCCTCCCGGAAGAATTCACCCAGTGCAGCGGAACGTTCCGGGAGCCCTTCATCGATCAACGTGTCGATAGCGGCCTCCCCGGCCGCACAGGCGAGAGGGTTGCCGCCGAACGTGCTGCCGTGCGAACCCGGGGTGATGACGTCCATGATCTTCCGGTCGGCGAGCGCGGCCGAGACCGGCACGACACCGCCTGAAAGCGCCTTCCCGACAAGCAGGATATCGGGCCGGGCGTTTTCATGCTCGAAGCAGAAAAGTTTGCCTGTGCGTCCGAAACCGGTCTGGATCTCATCGAGGATGAGCAGGATATCGTGACGGTCGCAGATCTCCCGGACGCGCCGGAGATACCCTTCATCCGGCACGATGACGCCGGCCTCCCCCTGGATGGGTTCGACGAGGAAGGCGATGGTGTGTTCCGTGATGGCCGCTTCCAGCGCCTCGAGGTCGTTGAAGGGGAGGTTCGTGAACCCGGGCGTGTAAGGGCCGTAGTCCTTTTTTGCATTATCGTCCGAAGAGAAGCTGACAATAGTCGTCGTGCGACCATGGAAATTCCGATACGCCGTGAGAATCTCCGCTTTGTCCGCGGGGATGTTCTTCTTTTGATAACTATAGCGCCGGGCGATCTTGATGCCGGTCTCGACCGCTTCGGCACCGGTGTTCATCGGCAGCGCCATCTCGAATCCGGATACCTCGCAGAGGCGTTTCAGGAAACGCCCGAGCCGATCGTTATAGAAGGCGCGTGAGGTCAGCGTCAGCGTGTGCAGCTGCTGCTCGACAGCCTTCAGCACACGCGGATGCAGATGGCCATGGTTGACCGCTGAATAGGCCGCCAGGCAATCGAGATAACGGTTCCCTTCAGGGTCCCAGACCCAGGCGCCCTCCGCTTTCGATACCACCACGGGTATCGGCGCGTAGTTCCGCGCTCCGTATTGTTTTTCGAGTTCCATGCAAGCTTTCGACGACAGCATCTTTGCACACCTTTCCTACCTCAGGGTTTTGCATGCGCCATCCGCCTATCGAAAATCCAGAACCGGATAAGAAAGCGCATACATACGACATCTACATTGTAGAGGAAGGGAGGGGATTTGTAAAGCCGGCGTACCAAGGATATCGGCCCATCTCATTTTTTTTCAAGCTTTTCGATATAGTGTGTAAAGCGGTCCATCCCGACTTGCACACGTTCCAACGAAGTCGCATAGGAAAGCCGAAGATAATCATCACAGCCGAAGGCGACACCGGGTATGGCTGCAATGCGTTCACGTTGCAGCAAGTCCGCGGCGAAGGCTGTCGAGTATTCGTCGGCTTTCGCGAACCGCGGGTGCGAACGGAAGGCGCCGATGTCGACGAACAGGTAGAACGCTCCCTTCGGCACCTGCCACTCGAGCGCTTCGACATCACCGAGAACATCGAGCATCACCTTGCGGCGTTCATCGAAAGCCTGTCGCATGTTCTCGACCGCATCAGAACCGCTTTCAAGCGCGGCCAGCGCAGCATGCTGGGCAATGGTGTTGGGGTTCGAAGTCGAATGCGACTGCAGCGCCGCCATCCGGGAGGCGATCGGCTGCGGCGCCCCGGCGTAGCCGATGCGCCACCCCGTCATCGCATAAGCCTTCGATACCCCGTTGATGGTGATCGTCCGGGCCTTGAGCGCCTTTGAAAGCGAGGCGAAACTGATGTGCCGGCCTTCGTAGATGAGGTGCTCATAGATCTCATCGGAGAGGACATAGAGATCCTGTTCTTCAACCACCTTCCCAATCGCTTCCAGTTCGGCTTTCGTAAATACTCTGCCGGAAGGGTTGTTCGGCGTGTTGAGGATGAGTGCTTTCGTCCGTTCGGTGATCGCGGCAGAAAGGGCGTCTGCCTCGATGCCGGCCGCACCCTTGTGGAGGTCGATGAACACGGGCGTCGCACCGGCGGCCTTCACCATTTCCGGATAGCTGACCCAGTAGGGACGGGGGATCAAAACTTCATCCCCGGGCTCGCAGAGCACCTGCAGGGCGTTGTAGAGACACTGCTTGGCGCCCGAGGAGACGACGATGTCGTCGAGTTCGTATTCCAGCTGGTTGTCGCGGGCGAATTTTCGCGATACGGCTTCCCGCAGTTTGGGGATGCCGGCGGCCGCGGTGTAGCCGATGCCGCCTTCGCGGATGCGTTCGATCGCCGCTTGTTGAACAGCTTGGGGCGCATCGAAATCCGGCTCCCCGGAGGCGAAGGTGACGACGTCCTCGCCGCTTTCTTTCAGACGTTTGGCTTCGGCCGTGATGGCTAGGGTCCTTGAAGCAAGAATCTCCCCGTGTTTCCTCGACAGTCGTTTCATGCTTCCACCTCTTCTTCTCATTCTCAGGCTGAGCCGATGCATGCGCGTGCCCGGCGGCAGGAATCCATTGAAAAAGCATACACCGTACATCACATGCTACGCATCTATTTTAGCACATCACGAACCCTCACCGGGCGACAATCTCCGATTATTCGTTAGGGAAACATCCGTCTTTAAAGAAAAAAGCAGCCGGAAAGGCTGCTTTGCACGACAATTGATGCAGGTCCCCCTCAAGAAGCGGAGGGCTCCTCTTTTGATCCGCTGGTGTGTGCATTCAACGAGCGGAAATGGTTGAACGTCACTTTGATGGTTCCAACGATCGGCACCGCGAGGATGAATCCGACCAGTCCGAACACACCGCCGAAGAAGATGAAACTTGACAGCACCGCGAGCGGATGGATACGAACCTGGCGACTGAAGACATTGGGCTGCACAAGGGTGCTTTCGATGATCTCCTCGATAATATTCAAAACGAGCACCATCGCGACGCCGAATAGATAAATGAAGGTGGTCTCCTCGGTCTGGAAATGCTCCGTGAGGAACAAGGCGATCGGCATCGACATGCCGACCCACACACCCAGGTAGGGGACAATGCTGAAAAGGCCCATCACGATGGCGAAAAGCAGAGCGTACCCGATGGGGAAATTCGGTATGAAGATCGAGAGGAGGCTGTAGGTGACCATGAAGAACACGGTGATGAAGACCATCACGAGCCCCTGACCGACAAAGTAGCCGCGGATGACCGCCTCGCTTTTCATCCCGAGGGTGACGACGTGGTGGCGGAAACGTCTGGGAAAGACATTCGCCAGACCCTTGAAGACCCGTCGCCGGTCCTTGATGAGATAATACAAGAACACCGGTGTCAGAATGATGGTGAAGGCGACCGAGACAATGCTCGTCGCGAGATCCGTCACGAAGGCCACCGAATCACCCAGCCACGACAGCACGGCTTCCGGAGTGACGCCCTGCTCTTCAAGGATCTGCAGCGTCTCCTCGAAGCTTTCCGCGTCCAGATACCCTCTGATGTTCTCAAACACATCCTCCAAAAGCCCGCGGAGCAGCTGGTGGTCGATCGTATCCACAAGCGTGCCGACGATGGTGGCGACCTGCGTAACCAGGAAAGTGATGGTGAGACCGAGCACCACCAACAAGAACACGATGCCGATGGCGATCGCCGCGACCACGCTCAGCGTCCGCCTCAAAGGCGTCCGCCCTTCAATCAGCCGGGCGAGCGGACTGATGATGAAACTCAGCAAAAAAGCGATGGAGAAAGGCACCAGGACGCTTCGCGCCGCCATCCCGATGCGGGTGAACAACCCGGTATACAAATCGGTGAGCGCGTTGATGCCGATGATGGCCACCGTGAAGATCGCGACCATCAACAGG
>PULR01000011.1 GCA_003551005.1 Mollicutes bacterium | reverse complement strand
ATCTGACCGGTACACACCGCTTCAGTCAGGCCGATGACGACACCGATTAGGAAGGGGACGAAAATCAGGTATGCCGTGCGTTTGAACGGATGCTCTTCCCGCCTGACAACAGCGGTGAGCGCGCTCATGAAGCGTTCGTTGAACCGTCGCAGGCGGGAGGGCAGCTGATTGCGGACGTTGCCATAGTCATTTCTTCTTGTCGCGAGGAAATCGCGGAAGGTCACGAGAAAAAGCACTAGACTGAGCAGCGCGAACGCGGCATACAGTCCGGTCGCAAGCCATTCAATGAAAGTCAGTCGACGCAGGGCTTCCAGCAGGAACAGCCCGATCGTCAGATAAGTCAGAAAGATGCCGGCGATGTAGGAAACGCTGATAAGAAGCAACGCCTTGCGGCTTTTTACGAAAGCGACCATGGAAAGAAACATCAAAAGCATCGCGATGGCGCAGGGGTTGATGCCATCAATCAGTCCCGCAATGACGACACGGATGAAACCCGCAAAGCCATCGAGGTCCATCAAATCCTCTGGTGCGACGCCTTCGACATCCAACAAGGGGTCTCTTGCGCTCTCGGCGATACTGCCATCCTCGACTGCGCTGCCGATCTCGTCGATGTCGAAATAATAATCCTCACCGGCGAAGACGATGGGGTAGGATTCATCAGATTCGTACACGTGAAGGTAGCTCAAGAGCAGCTCATGGTTCTCTTCATCGGCGATATCGTAGCGCTCGACCTCGACTTGGGATTCAAGTTCGTCGATGTAGCCACGATCTTCTATCTCTCGACAGCTTGCACACCGGGGATGGTAGAAATAGGCGACGGGATACGTCGCCTCATCATGTTCCCCTTGAAGCGGCAGGGGGGCGGCCGCGAACAATATAAACCAAACAGCAAGCAAGGTTTTCAGCACCTTCATTAGATCCCCCCATCAAGAACATACACCATATTATATTCTGTCGTCAGTTCGTCTGTCAAACGACTGTCGCCGGACCTCCTTGCTTCCACGTCCAACTTCTATGTGGTATACTGTATGCGGTGATATGTGATGGAACAGCGCCTGATCGAACAAACCTACGCGCTTGTCGACGAGATCAAGCGTACAAGAGAATATCAGGAGCTCTTACGGTTGCATCAAGCAATCAAAGCCGATCAAGAGGTGGGGGAGCTCTCCCGTGCTTTCAAGCATGCCGAGCACAGACTCGAAGAGGCGAATCGGCACGGGAAACACCACCCGGACCTCGGACGATACCGAAGAGCCCTTTCTGAAGCGAAGGCTGCGCTTTATAGACATCCGCTCGTGCGCGAGTACAAGCGTTGCGAGCGCCAGCTCGAAAAGCAGTTGGAGGACATATCGAAAGCGATTGATGAAGCCGTCGGCGGGGCCGGCGTCTCCCGAGGAGGAAAGCAGATATGCAGAACCGAAAGACGCTGATTGTCTATTTCAAGAGTCCGCGAGTTCTCAAGCGGCTGCGCAAGGTCGGTCACGTGAGCTATTTCCACAAGCAACGCAAATACGCCGTGCTCTACATCGACGAAGACCAACTCGACCGTATCCATGAAGAGCTTGAAGGCCTCAAGCACGTCCGACGTGTCGAGGTCTCCCGACTTGACGATTCACCCTACAAAATCGAATGACCTGTCAAGAAAAAGTCCTTGACAACCTTGGAGGTTTCTGTTAGACTTTCCTCAGCTTGCTTAAGGAGGAATCAACATGGCAGTAAAAATCAGACTTCAACGGTTCGGCGCGAAGAAACAACCGTATTATCGACTCGTCGTCGCGGATTCGAAGGTCAAGCGGGACGGAAGATACCTTGAGATTATCGGACACTATGACCCCCGTGCGAACCCGAGTGTCACCCGACTCGACGAAGCTCGTGCGCTGGAATGGCTCCAGAAAGGCGCTCAACCGACCCCGACCGCTAAGAACATATTGACGAAGCACGGCGTCATGCAGAAATACCACGACCAAAAAGACGCAGAATAGGGTGGGCCCCATGGCCGTAAACTATGAAAAACTGGTCGAAAATCTGGTCGTGCCGCTAGTCGTTCATCCGGAGGATGTCGAAGTCAAGAAGCTCTCCGAGGATGAGGATCGTATTGTCGTCCAGGTCCTCGTTCATAACGATGACCTTGGTCGCGTGATCGGCCGGAACGGACGCATCGCGAACGCCATACGGACCATTGCTTATGCAAGTGCGTCGCGCCAGCATAAGAAGATCACGATCGACATCGACGCATTCTGAACCCCCCTCTGGATCTTGCAGGGGGCTTTTTTTACCGTCAGTAAGACACTGAATACCCACACAGGAGGATGGCTAAATGAACGATCTGTTAGTGAAGGATCTGCGGAAGACGTTCCGGCTTTCGAGAAAGCAAAGACGGATCGATCGTACGAAAGAGCGACGCAAAGTGGCGGTCGACGGACTAAGCTTCACCGCGAGGCGCGGGGAGATCTATGGACTGCTCGGTCCGAATGGCGCGGGAAAGACCACCACCCTGCGCTGCATCGCCACCCTCATCAGTCCGGACGAGGGGGATGTGCGGGTCGATGGCAAGAGCGTGCTTACGGATAGTCTCGAGGTCCGGCAGTATATTTCGTTTTTGACGAGCGAGCTGAAGCTCGACGATTTTTTCACGCCCAACTATCTGTTCGATTATTTTTCCCGGCTGCACGGCGTGGACGCCGCGACCCGGAAAAAGCGGAAAAAAGACTTGTTTAAACGTTTCGGCATCGACCGCTTCGCGGAAGTCAAGGTCGCCGATCTTTCAAGCGGGATGAAACAAAAGACGTCACTGGCCATCTCGCTGGTGCATGATCCGGACTTCATCGTCTTCGACGAACCGACCAACGGCCTCGATGTCCTCACCGCCCGGACGGTTACGGATTATCTTCTCGAGATGCGTGAAGCCGGCAAAGCCATCATCCTCTCGACCCATATTCTGAGTGTCGTGGAGAAGATGTGCGACCGGGTCGGCATCATCATCGACGGCAGGCTGCAAGCGGAAGGCACGTTGGACGAGGTGCGGCGGACGGATGCGGATGCGAATCTCGAGAATGTCTTCTTCCAGCTCGTTGAGCAAAGCGAGGTGGCGGCCGCGTGAAAAACCTCTGGGTCATCTTCAAGAAGGAGATCTATCGCGTCGTGACCGATAAGCGTCTGGTGCTCGGCGTCTTCATCCTGCCGGGATTGTCCATCTTCTTGATCTATACCATCATTGGTACCGCCATCGGCGGGCAGATGGATGAAGAGCAGGCTCATGTGCCGACATTGTATGTCGAAAACCTCCCCGGCGAGGTCGAGGCGCATCTGGATGCACACATGGACTATACCCTGCAGGAGGGGACCATCGAAGAAGAGGCTCTGCGCGAGAAGATCCGCGAAGAGGAGCTGGACCTCGCCGTCATCTTTCCGGAAGATTTCGCCGAGCGCATCGACAGCCGCGAGGGAATCCCCGAAGCCACTGTCTTCTACAACCAGGGCTCGAACCATTCCTCGAACGCCTATAACAATTTCAACCAGGCGATGGGAGCTTATCACGAAAACATCATCATGGACCGTCTCGACGACCCATCCGATTACCACCCCTATGAGCTGGGGACGGTGAACCTCGTCGATGAACGAAACGTCGTCGCTCAGGGATTCGCGATGCTCATGCCGATGCTGATCATCATCTTTCTGTTCGTCGGGGTCATGAACATCGGACCGGACGCCATCGCCGGCGAGAAAGAGCGGGGGACGATCGCTACGCTGTTGGTGACCCCCACCCGCCGGACGGAGATCGCGCTTGGGAAAGTGCTGAGTATCGCCCTGCTCTCGTTTGCGAGTGCGCTGTCCTCCTTCATCGGCATCCTGCTCAGTCTGCCGCAGCTCATGCAGTTCGATGATACGCTCCCCGACATCTCGATCTATGGCATCGGCGACTTCGCGGTGCTGCTCCTCGTGCTGATCATCACTGTCTTCTTCATCGTCGCCCTCGTCTCCATCATCAGCACCTATGCGAAGTCGGTGAAAGAAGCGACGACGCTGATCATGCCCTTTTACTTCATCGCGATGATCATCGGCATCATGAACTCGTTCGGCACGGATGTCAACCAAAGTCTCCTGGCCCACCTCGCCCCTATTTATGGGCCGATCAATCTGCTTGCCGGCATCCTGACGTTTGAATATTCACTGGTGAACTTCTTCGCCACGGTGCTTTCCACACTGGTCTACACCAGCCTGTTCGTCGTCCTGCTGAACCGGATGTTCAGCGACGAGCGGATCATGTTCACCCGCTAGGATTAGGAGGGGTCGACATGGACTACATCCCCATCGGCACGATTACAACCACGCAGGGACTGGACGGCGCGGTCCGCGTCAAGAGCGACTCCGACTTCAAGGAGTCCCGCTACCAAGCAGGCTCGCGGCTTTACATCCGCAAAGCGGCGCGTCGCATTCCCGTGACGGTCGCCTCCCACCGGGAAAAGGGCACCCTCGACATCCTCCGTTTCGAAGAGTTTGCTTCCATCGAGGAAGTCGAACCATTCAAAGGCTGCACTTTAGAAGTGCATGTCTCGGACCGCGACCCTCTCGAAGCCGGTGCGTACTACTATGATCAGCTCGCCGGGCTGGAGGTCCTCCTCGAGGGACGCCGGGTCGGGGTCGTCAAGGATGTCTTTCCTGTGCCGCAGGGGACGATGCTGCGGGTATCCCGGGAGAACGCCCGCGACGCGCTGGTTCCATTCCTCAAGGAATATGTGCGGCATGTGGACGTGCAGCAGGGATACCTTGAACTCGAGCCGTTGGAGGGATTGATATGAGGATTGATGTACTGACCTTGTTCCCCGGCATGATTGAACCCGTCGTCTCCGAGTCGATTCTGGGCAGGGCCCGGGAAACGGAGATTGCCGAGATCCAGGTGCACGATTTCCGTCAATACAGCGAAGACAAGCATCGGCGTGTCGACGATTATCCATACGGCGGCGGCGCGGGCATGGTGCTTCGCGTCGAACCCGTCGTAAAGGCGCTTCGAAATCTTGATGCGGATAATTCCGCCCTTCGCGTCCTTTTGTCTCCGCAAGGCATTCCCTACAGCCAGTCCCGGGCAAGAACTCTGGCGAAAAATGACTGGATCATCATTCTGTGCGGGCATTACGAGGGGTTTGACGAGAGGATTCGCGACTACTTCGACGTCGAGATCTCGATCGGCGATTATGTACTGACCGGCGGGGAGTTAGCCGCCCTGGTCGTGATCGATTCCGTCGTCCGGCTGCTCCCCGGAGCTTTGAACAATGAACAATCCGCCGCGGAGGACTCGTTCACGGACGGTCTGCTCGAGTACCCACACTACACCCGGCCTCGGGTCTTTGAAGGACGGAAGGTCCCCGATGTCCTCTTGAGCGGGGACCATGCACGGATTGCCTCCTGGCGGCGCGAGCAAGCCTTGAAGCGCACAAAAGAACGCCGTCCTGACTTGTATGAGGCTTATTTGAAACGTCGTGGTGGCAGCGATTGAAACAGGCTATCCGGTGCGGCTTCAATACGCTCAGAGTTTCGGTTTCATCCATATAGGAAAAATTAATCAAAGGAATCCGATAAATAAGCCAACAGTGGTTGAATCTGAAACATAAATGTGCTAAAATTATTGGCGCTGTTTAATGAACTTGTTCCGCTGGAGAGGCAACGGACTCCATGAACAAAGTGAACAAGGAGTGAAGCCCAACATGTCACAACAAATCATCAGCGAAGTAACCAAGGACCACCTTCGCACCGACCTCCCCGACTTCCGTCCGGGTGATCGTGTCCGCGTGTCCGTCAACATCAAAGAAGGCGCCCGCGAGCGCGTGCAGGACTTCGACGGTCTGGTCATCAAGCGACAGGGAGCGGGAGTCAGCGAGACCTTCACCGTACGGAAGACGTCCTTCGGTGTCGGTATCGAACGGACATTCCCCGTCCATACGCCCTCTATCAAGAAAATCGAGGTGCTGACGAAGGGAAAGGTCCGCCGCGCCAAGCTCAACTACATCCGCGGCCGCTCGGCGAAAGCCTCGCGGATCAAGGAGCGACGGTGAAAAGAGCCTTCTGCGGAAGGCTTTTTTTATTAGGTGTTCGAAAAAACATGAAAATCAATTGAAAACATTTTCATGGGATGCTATAATACGACAATAAGGAAGAAGGTGATCTTATGAGCAAGAAGGACCGCATGGGAAAGACGACCATCTACGATGTCGCCGGCGCGGCGAAAGTCTCCCTGGCGACCGTCTCCCGCGCAATCAACAATCCGGAAAAAGTGAAACCGGAGACACGGGAGCGTGTGCTCAACGTCATCGAAGAGCTCGGATACAAGCCGAACGCCTTCGCCAAGGGGCTTGCGAGTCGGAAATCCACGACCGTGGCTGTTCTTGTGCCCGACATGTCCCGTGCCTCGATTGCGGAGATGATGAACGGCATCGCCGACATTGCCCGGGTCTATAAGTACTCCGTCTTGCTTTATATCCTGGATGAGGAGGATTCATCGGAAGAAGAAATCCTCAGGGAGATCATCGCCGCTCAGGTCGATGGCATCCTGTATCTCAACGATGAGATCACCCCACAGCAATACGACTTCCTCCTCAATATCGAAAGAGAACAGCAGATTCCGATCGTGCTGACGAACACCACCTATCACGAACGCGATGACATTCCGAGCGTCTCGATCGATTACGAACGCGCCGGTTATGAAATCACCCGAAAGCTGATCGAGGAAGGCCGGAAGAACATCTACATGGTCTCGACCGTCCGCAAGTACATGGTCAACGACCTCAAGGAGAAAGGGTATCTGCGCGCGATGGAAGAAGCGGCGCTCACCCCGCAGATCATGCGCACGAGCGGGCGCATCACCGTCAACACCGAGCATTTCCACGAGTATTTCAAACATCACAGCGTCGACGGCATCATCGCGGTCCGTGATTCGATCGCCGTCTCGTTTATCAACGTCGCTCGCGCGAACGACGTGCGTGTGCCTGAAGACATCAGCGTCTGCGGTTTTCAGAATACGAAATACGCGCGGCTCTCCCGCCCCAACCTCACCTGTGTCGACGTGCCCATCTATGATATTGGCGCGGTGTCGATGCGCGTGCTGACGAAGCTGATGAATCAAGAAGCGCTCGATGAGCGGATCATCAACCTCGATCACGGCATCGTCTCTCGCGATTCGACCCTCAATGACTGACAATCGGCCTTCATTCAGGGCCATGAACGTTGAGAAGGCGGCACGTCGGATGGTCTCCGCCCTCCCGCGTCGCCTTTTTCTCTATCCAATACCCGCCTAGTCCGATTCGTAGGAGGATTACCCGTGAACATTGTCGATGAACTCAAAAGACGAAAGCTCCTCTATGCTGTCACGGATGAGGCCGTGAAGGAACATTTCGACGAAGGGAAGGTCACGTTCTACCTCGGCGCCGACCCGACTAGCGATTCGCTCCATGTGGGTCATCTCGTCCCCTATATCATCGCCAAGCATCTCATCGATGCCGGCCATGAGGCGATTTTGCTGATCGGCGGGGGAACGGGGCTGATCGGCGACCCCAGCGGCAAGAGCGAGGAACGAAAGCTGCTGGAACTCGAGGATACGCTCGCGAACGCAAGCGCCATTGAAGCGCAGGTCAAGCGGCTGATTCCCGAGGCGCGGATCGTGAACAACTACGACTGGCTCAAGGACTACGACATGATTCGTTTCCTCAGAGATATCGGCAAGCACTTCAATCTCAACTACATGATGGGCAAGGACAGCGTCAAGAACCGACTTGATTCAGGCATCAGCTTCACGGAGTTCTCCTATCAGATCATCCAGTCGATCGATTTCATGGAGCTTTACGGCCGCGAGGGCTGTACGGTCCAGATCGGCGGCCAGGACCAGTGGGGCAACATCACCGCCGGCCTCGAACTCATCCGCAAACTCTACGGTCCCGGCTCGAAGGCCTACGGGCTGGTCGCTCCGCTGCTGACCCGCAAGGACGGCTCGAAGTTCGGCAAGACTGCCGAAGGGACTATCTGGCTGGACCCCGCGAAGACCTCGCCTTACGCGTTCTATCAATACTGGATCAATCTCGAGGACGACGAGGCGCTTCGGAGACTGTGGCAGTTCACCTTTCTCCGCGCGGAGGAGATTGACGAAGTCGAGGCCCGCATGCAAAAAACCCCGCACGAGCGTCACGCACAGAAGACGCTCGCACGGGAAGTGACCCGCTTCGTTCATGGTCAGAAAGCCCTTCAACAGGCTGAAAACATCACCGGGGCCCTCTTCGGCGGGGAGGTCTCCTCCCTCACTCCCGAAGAGATCGAGATGGGCTTCGAAGGTGTCCCCTCCATCCATGCAGAAGCCGGAAAGCCTCTGATTGAGGCACTTGTCGAGACCGGCCTCGCGAACTCGAAACGTGAGGCGCGCACTTTCCTCAGGCAGAACGCCGTCCGGCTCAACGGCGAGCGCGTCGAAAGGGTGGATGCCACGCTCGATAGCACCGATGCGTTGCATGGTTCCTATCATGTCATCAGACGCGGGAAGAAACACTACGCCCTTGTGCGACTATGAATCGACGATTGAAAAGACCTCACTGGACGGTGAGGTCTTTTCAATCGTCGCATTCTTCCGCGTGCGAGCGTGCCATGTGGTAGATGGCGAGGATGTGGGCGTCCTTCAAGGTGTAGAAGATCTGCTTGCCGCGTCGCTTCCGGCGCACGACGTTCTCCTCCCGCAGCATCCTCAGCTGATGCGAGACGGTGGACTGTTCGAGCGAAAGCATTTCACAGATATCCTGCACGCAGTGTTCATCCTCTGCGAGCAGGTCGATAATCCGCAAGCGCGTCCGGTCGGCGAACAGCTTGAAAAGACGCAGCGTTTCCTCAAATGACGGCTTCTTCATGGTTTTTCCGTCCCCTTCCATAGATGAGTCTGAGCGCGTTGAGCACGGCGATCAGGGTAATGCCGACATCGGCGAAGATGGCCATGAGCATGGTTGTCGCGCCGACGCTCGCTAAGGCGAGGAATGTGAACTTGACCCCCAGGCTGAGCGCGATGTTCTGAAACACGATGCGACGCGTACGCCCTGATATCTCGAATGCGGTGCGCAGCCGCGTCAGGTCGCTTTCCATGATGATGACATCGGCGACATCCAGGGCGAGTTCGCTGCCCTCTCCCATGGCGATGCCGATGTCGGCGCGTCGGATGAGGGGTGCGTCGTTGATGCCGTCGCCGATGTAGAGCGTCTTGCCTTTGGCGGCGAGTTGTTCGAAGACTTCGATCTTGTCTTCCGGCATGAGGCTGTGGGCGTAATCGATGCCGCCGACTTCGAGGGCGACTTCGCTGGCGGTGGTTTCGTTGTCCCCGGTCAGCATGGTGATCCGGGCCCGCCGTTTGAGGTTCCGGATGACGTCCTTGGAGCTCTCGCGGATACGGTCCTTGATCAGCAGCCGTCCGAGGTAGCGGCCATCCTCGGCGACGAAGATATGATTCGCCGCGGCATCACTGCGGGGTCCGGCCTCGATGCCGTGCCGCCTGAGCAGTTCGCTGCCGCCGACAAGCACCTCCTTGTCGGCGTGGATGCCCTTGATGCCGAGGCCCGGTAGCTCCTCGATGCGCTCGAAGTCGACGAAAGTGCCTTCATAGGCTTCAACGACCGATTGTGCGATGGGGTGGTTCGAATAGCGCTCGAGGGAAGCGGCCAGCTCGAGGGTCCGATAGTTGGTGTAGCCTGCGACTTCGAAGGTCCCGTGGGTGAGGGTGCCGGTCTTGTCGATGCCGATGGTATCGACGAGGTGCAAACTATCCAGGAAGTTCGATCCCTTGAAGAGGATGCCCTCCTTGGCGCTCGCGCCGATGCCAGCGAAATAGGAGAGCGGGATGGAGAGCACGAGCGCGCAGGGACAGCTGATGACGAGGAAGATCGCCGCCCGGAAGATGTAATCCTCCGTCATGGCGGGGTTGAGAAGCGAGGGGACCAGAGCCAGCAGCAAGGCGAGGCCGGTGACCGTCGGCGTGTAGTATCTCGCGAAGCGGGTGATGAAGTTCTCCGTGCGGGTCTTGGTGTTCGTTGCGTTCTCGACGAGGTCGATGATCCGCGCGATGGTGGAGTCGCTGTATTCCTTTTCGGCTTTGATTTCGATGACTTCGCCGAGGTTGATCTTTCCGCTGAGGACGCGCTCCCCTTCACCGGCGCTTTGGAGTTTGCTTTCGCCGGTCAGGGCGCTGGTGTTGAGCGAGGTCCGTCCTTTCACGATGGTTCCGTCGACAGGAATCTTCTCGCCTTGCTTGACGATGAGTATATCCCCCGCCTTGACGTTCATCGGGTCGCGGATGACGACGTCGTCGCCTTCTTTGATGTTGGCGTAATCCACATGCAAATCCATCAAGGAACTGATCTCGTTCTTGGATTGGTCGACGGCGCGGTGCTGCAGGTGCTCGCCGATGGAGTAGAAGAAGATGACGAGGGCGGCTTCGTAGGGTTTCTCGATGAACATCGCCGCAAGGGTGGCGACGAACATGAGCGTGTTCTCATTGAAAATCTCGCCGCGTCTGATGCTCAGATAGGTGTTGTGGATGACTTTGTGCGCGACAAAGCCGTAGCCGATCCAATACAATAGATTGAGCCGCGGCCTGAGGATCTCCAGATGTCCGAAGATGGCGCCGATGGCGTAGATGAGGGCGCCGACGATGACGAAACGGTAGGACTTGATGAACTTCCTGGGTTCGATCCGGTGTCGCTCTCCGTAGGGAAGCACCTCGATGCCAGTCTCGATGCCGTCGACAATGTTCTGGATGTCCTCGAGGGCTTGTGTCTCTTCGTAGTCCTCTGTCGTTTCTAAAAGCATCGTCTGGTTGACGAAGCTGAAATTCGCGGAATTTATATATGAGAGCCGGGTGAGCGCCTTCTCGATGCGTTCGGCGCACCCCGTGCAGATGAGATTCTTGAGCTGGACTTTACGAACCATGGGCGGCTCACCTCCGACTAACCTCCATTTTATATGAACAGACACTCATATGTCAACTGTCGAAGGGCTGTTGAAAGCGACGGGGGGCCGTGGTATGATTTTAAGCATCACCCCCTATCCTGGAGGCTGAATGCATGGATTACAGACAATACGTAGAGTCGAGGAAAGATGAAATCTTGGATATGCTCGAGAGACTCTGTCGCATCCCCAGCGTGTTCGTGCGTTATGAGCCGGACGCCGTGGCCCCATTCGGCGAGGGTATCGGCGAAGCGCTCGACACCATGCTGGAGATCGGCGCGGCCGATGGCTTTCGGACAAAGAATGTCAAGGGGCATGCCGGACACATCGAATGGGGCCGCGGCGAAGAACTGCTCGGCATTCTCTGCCATCTGGACGTGGTGCCGGCGGAGGCGGGCCAGTGGTCGACTCCCCCGTTCGAGCCCCGCATCCGGGATGGAAAACTCTATGCCAGAGGGGCGATCGACGACAAAGGACCCGCAATCGCCGCCTACTTCGCGATGCGTCTGCTCAGGGAGCTCGGGGTCGAACCCCGCCGCCGGGTGCGGCTGGTTCTCGGTACGGACGAAGAGACCGCCTGGCGCGGTATCACGGAGTATTTCAAGCACGAAGAGATGCCCGCCGAAGGCTTTTCTCCGGATGCCAACTTTCCGCTCATCCACGGTGAGAAGGGAATCATGATGATGGACTTTGTCGGTGTCCGCTCGGAGGGGCCGCTTGAAAGCTTTCATGCCGGGGAACGTCCCAACGTTGTTCCCGGCGAGGCGACCGTCCGCCTGTCGATCGACCTCGCCGATGAGTTCCGGCGTTTCCTGAGCGAACGAGGTCTTGATGGTGACACAGACGGTCGTTCCTATCATGTGAAGGGCAGATCCGTGCATGCGATGGCGCCCTGGAAAGGGACGAACGCCGCGCTTGAGATGGTCCGTTTCCTTTCCTCCCATATTCAGAACCCGCTCATCGATTTTCTCAAGCAGAGGTTTGTCGACGGCCTGCGCGGAGAGCAACTCGGCATCGACCACGACGATCCCGAGACCGGCTGTGTGAGCGTGAACGTCGGCACGGTCCACTATGACGAGGATGGTTCGAAGATCGGCGTCAACATCCGCTACCCACGGGGATTCGATACTGAAACAGCGTTCGCCAGGCTCGATCAGGCTGCTTCTGCGCATGGACTGACACGCCGGATGAACGTCGATCTGCCCCTGCATTATGTGTCGAAGGACGACCCGCTTGTCCGGACGCTGATGGATGCTTACCAGTTCATCAGCGGGGATAGGCGAAACGGTCCCTTCACCATCGGGGGCGGGACGTATTCACGCGCCCTCAGGAAAGGAGTCGCCTTCGGCATGGTCATGCCCGGGCGGGAGGAAGTCGCGCACCAGGTTGACGAGCATGTCCACATCGAGGATTTGCTCGAGGCGACCGCGATTTATATGCATGCGCTGCATGCGTTGCTGAGCGGTGGGGATTCGTCACGATAATTCTGGTTTTCAAGCCCCAAAACATCCGGGAATCTGTTATAATGACCTCGGTGATTGCATGCGGTTGAGAAACGTTCCCTATGCGCGGGACAAAATCCAGGCATATCCACACTATATCGCGAACGTCTCGGAAGGGGACAGCTTCACGATCGGCGACGTCTACCGGGGCGATCGACCGCTGCATGTCGAAGTCGGCGCCGGCAAGGGGCGTTTCATGCACACCCTCGCCAAGCGGCAGCCCGATGCCTACCACGTGGCGATCGAGAAATTCGACAGCGTCATCGTGCGGGCTCTCGAACGACAGATCGAAGACCCGCAGGAGAACCTCTACCTGCTTCGCATGGATGCGGAGCATCTTTCCGCAGTTTTCCCAGAAAAAAGCATCGACACGTTGTATCTGAATTTCCCCGACCCCTGGCCGAAAGCGCGTCACGCCAAGCGCCGCCTCACCCATCCGCAACAGCTTGAAACCTTCGCCTCCCGTCTGCGTCCAGGCGGTCGTCTAAAGCTGAAGACGGACAACCGCGGGCTCTTTGAATACTCCATCAAGCAGTTCAACCAGCTTGGCTGGCGCTTCGAGTTCCTCTCGCTCGATCTGCACGCCGAAAGACGCATTCTCAATATCATGACCGAGTTTGAAGAAAGATATTCACAAAACTCCCCTATCTACAAATTGATCGCCAGACCCAAGGAGGAGACACTATGAAGCCGTATTACAAGGATCTTGTCGAACTGCCCGGCGCTCCGAGTTTCGAGCATCATGTCCGCGCCTACATGCGCCGCGCCCTCAATGAACATGCACAGACGATTGTCGAAGACAAGCTCGGCTCGATCTTCGGCGGGTTGAATCCGGATGCCGAGGGACCTCGGGTCATGGTCGCGGGCCATATGGATGAAGTCGGCGCCATGGTCGTCGGCATCACGGAAGAAGGATTGGTCAAGTTACGACCGCTGGGCGGTGTGAAGGGGGACGTGTTCCTCTCGCAGCACATGTCCATCCATACCGACGACCTTGAAGAGATTCCCGGCGTCACGGCTTCGAAACCGCCGCATCTGACGCGAGGAAAGAAGCAGGACAAGCCCATGTCGTTCGAGGACCTGCGGCTGGATATCGGTGCGGAGGACAAGGAGCACGCGGAAAAGCTCGGAGTCAAGATCGGCCAGCAGGTCGTTCCCCGCAACCTTTATACGACCACCAAGGACGGCAAAAAACACATCTCGAAAGCGTGGGACGACCGTTTCGGCTGTGCCATGGCGCTGGAAATCCTCGAGACATTGAAATCGGAGTCGCTGCCGATCCAGCTTTACGCCGGCGCGACTGTCCAGGAGGAAGCCGGTCTGCGGGGAGCGAAGACGGCAACGGCCAGAATTGAACCGGATGTCTTCATCGCTGTCGATTGTTCCCCCTGTCAGGATTCCTTCGGCGGGGATGAAATCAGCGGGAAGTTGAATGAAGGCTTCCTCATGCGCTTTTATGATCCGAACACCATCATGCACCGAGGCATGAAACACCATCTCGAAGAGCTTGCCGAGCAGCACGGCATCGACTATCAATACTATCAATCCAAGGGCGGGACGGACGCCGCCCGGGCACAGCTTTCCGGGGATGGCGTCGTCGTCGCGACCATCGGCATGCCGGCGAGATACATCCACTCGACGACCTCGATGATTCATGAAAACGACTATCACGCGGTCCGGGATATGTTGCTGGCGTTCCTTCGTTCATTTGATTCCGATGCGCTCGCGCGCATCAAAGCCAACGTATGATAGCCCTCGTCGCGGTGCAGCATAGCGGCGTGCCAGCGGCAGCGAGCGGCTTTCATGCATACATTCCAGACTATGGGACCCTTACAAGGGCCTGAAGGAAAGGAGAAAAAACATGGAACAAAGAGTCAGAGACATGACGATGCTGTCGATGTTCATCGCCATCATCGTCGCCATGGCCATGATTCCGCAAGTGGGTTTCTTTCAATACGGAGTGGTGGCCATCACGCTTCTGCACATCCCCGTCATTATCGGCACGCTTTATGGAGGACTCAAGTACGGCATAGTGCTTGGCGCCGCCTTCGGCGTCTTCTCGATGTTCATCGCCTTCCTGCGTCCGGGGGCTGTTGATGTTATCTTCCAAAACCCCATCCTCGCCATCACCCCGAGGGTGCTCTTCGGCATCGCGACCTGGTACATCTTCGTCGGACTCGGCAGGCTCATCGACCGTCCCGCGCTCCATGTAGGATTGACGTTCGTGCTGGGGACGTTCGTCCATACTGTGTTCACGCTGACCTTCCTGGCGTTCTTCCAGACACAGCTTGAAGAAGTCTATGGACAGCTCATCACGCTGCTGCAGGTGGTCATCCCGATCAACGGCACCCTCGAGATGGCGCTCGCCGCACTCATCGGCACACCGATCACCCTGCGTCTCATGGCCTCGCCGTATTTCAACAGCCAGGAGCGATCGGAATGAAACGGCTCTTCATCGACATCGGGAATTCGAACATCGTCATCGGCAAGGGCGATGGTACAATCGAGGAGACGTACCGCTACCGCACCGACTACAAATCAAGCGATGAATACTATGCGCTTCTCAAACACCTGTTCGAGGATGTCGACGACGCGGCCATCGCCAGCGTCGTCCCTCAGGTGAATGAGGCGTTCAAGGCCTTTATGCTCCGTTATTACGATATCAAGCCGTTGTTTGTCGGGCCGGGTGTCAAAACCGGAATTTCGGTGCGCACGGACTATCCGCAGGAAGTCGGTGCGGACTTGGTCGCGGCGGCCGCCGGCGCCGTCGCCGGCTACCATTCGGATGCGATCGTTGTCGATATGGGCACAGCGACGACATTCTCGCTTGTCCAGCAGGGCGAGATCAAAGGCGTCTCGATCACCATCGGACTCGACGCTGCGAAACAGGCCTTGGTGGAGAACACGTCACAGCTTCTGCAGTTCGAGTTTTCAAAGCCGCCCTCCGTGCTTGGAACCAACACCATCGACGCGCTCAATGCCGGCTTTCTTTATGGACATGTCTATCAAGTGATCGGCATGGTCGATGCCATCAAGGCGACCTACGACACGGACCCCGTCGTCCTGGTAACCGGTGGCGCCGCGCCTCATCTGGCGCCCATGCTGCCGAGGGAATATCGGATTGACGAGCATCTGGTGCTCAGAGGGCTTGCGGAAATCTACAAAAAGAACCGCTGAATACGATTCACGTCACTGCGCCTGATAAAGCGCCAAGAGGACCATAACGCCTGGCTGCTTAAGTTTTCAGGACGTGAAGCTTGGAGATTGACAAAGATGAACAATCACTCTATAATGAACAAGACTTTGGTAAAGGAGTGTGAGGACGAGGTGTTTGAGAAGATACGCGGCATCATCGCCGAAGAGCTGGTGGTCGAGCGGGATACCATCGAACCGGATTCCAGACTCGCCGACGACCTCGGAGCGGATTCACTGGACGCGGTGGAACTGGTCATGGCCATCGAGGAGGAATTCGACGTCGAGATCGACGACACCGAGGCGACCAAGATCAAAAGTGTCCAGGATATCATCGATTATTTGAAACAAGTTACGGACTGAATACCCATCGGGGACGATGGGTATTTTTTTCATTTCCCCCCGACTGTGGTAGAATGAAACAGGCAGCGAGGACCGAGAAAGAAGGTGTACGATGAAGAAGATGTTGTTGATCGACGGCTCGAACATGATGTTCAGGGCCTATTACGCAACGGCGCATTCAGGAAACCTCATGCGCAACTCAAAAGGGGAACCCACCAATGCTGTGTACGCCTTTACCAACATGCTCCTGAGCATACTGGAAGAAGATTTCACGCATGCACTGGTTGCGTTCGACAAAGGAAAAGCGACGTTCCGCCATCAGCTGTATGAGGACTATAAAGCGCAACGAAAACCCATGCCGGATGATTTCAAGATGCAGCTTTCCGGCATCAAGGAAGCCCCGGAGCGTCTGGGTTTCACTGTCTATGAGACCGAAGCGCTCGAAGCCGACGACATCATCGGCACGCTCGCTACGCGTTACGCTGAACAATTCGATGCCATCGAGATCATCTCGAGCGATCGGGATCTCTTTCAGCTCCTGGATGATAATATAACCTTACGCATTGCCAAACGAGGACTTTCTGTCGATGAGACGGTCTCCGCCGACACTGTCCGCGAAACTTACGGCCTCACCCCTGAACAGATCCCCGACCTCAAGGGTCTGATGGGCGATAGTTCCGACAATATCCCCGGCGTGCCGGGTGTCGGTGAGAAGACCGCCATCAAGCTGCTTAGCGAGTTCGGAACCATTGATGAACTGCTTCAGAACACGAATGAACTCAAGGGTAAGCAGCGCGAAAAGATCGAGCGTCATGGCAAGGATGCTCTGCGCTGGAGAGATTTGACACGTCTGAAGACTGATGCCCAGCTGCCTTTTTCACTTGACGACCTTGCCTTCAAGCCGGCGGATCATTCACAAATCGTCGAGTTCTTTGAAACCTATGAGTTCCACAGTCTCATCAAGCGCTTCTCCAGCGTCGAGGAAGATGCACGCGAGGAGGACCCGGTTGCGATCATTGCCGATGCCGCGCAAATCCCCCGCCTTTTAAGCACGCCGACTACAATCATCCTCGAAGCCTTCGGCAGCAACTACCATGACGCCATACCGCTGGGTTTCGCCTTGGCGAACGAGAACGGCGTGCATTTCGTCCCGTTCGAGGTTTTCGAAGCCTCCAGTGAACTGCAGGCTTTCCTCGCCGATTCATCCAAGACAAAGTACACACACGATTATAAGCGCAGCCGCGTCTTGCTTGAGTCCCGGGGCTATGCTTTCAAGGGTGTGACGTTCGATTTCCTGCTTGCGGCCTATGTTCTAAATCCTAGCAGCACTAAAGAGGATTTCCGTGTCGTCGCGTCATTTTTCGGCGACGATTCGACACCTTATTTGGAAGAGGTCTATGGAAAGGGCGCCAAGCAAGCCATCCCCGAACAAAAAAGCGTGGCCGAGTATGCCGCTGCCAAGGCGCGCACGGTGTCCGCTTTAAAAGCACCCCTGAGTGAGAAGCTTCAATCGCGCAACCAGGCTGATCTGTTCAGCAAGATTGAATTGCCTCTCTCTTCCGTGCTGGCTGATATGGAACGTCTCGGGGTGCGGATCGATATCGAGGCACTCGGACGTATCGAGGCGCAGCTCGACGAGGAAATCGCCACCCTCACGAAAAAGATCCACGATGAAGCGGGCGAAGCATTCAACATCGGCTCCCCGAAACAGCTTTCACATATTCTCTTCGAGAAACTCTCACTGCCGGTGCTCGGCCGTACGAAGACCGGCCCATCGACGAACATCGACGTGCTCAAGAAGCTGCAGGGGAAGCATCCGATCATCGAGCCCATCATCCGCTACCGGACCGTCAGCAAACTGAAAAGCGCATATGTGCGTACGCTTCGGGACGCCGTCCGTGAAGACGGACGCATCCACACCATCTATAAGCAGGCGTTCACGCAGACCGGCCGTCTATCCAGCATCGAGCCGAACCTGCAGACAATCCCGATCCGTACCGAGACCGGGCGCCAACTGCGAAAGGTCTTCGTCCCGGGTCCAAAAGAGGTTCTCGTCGCCGCCGACTACTCCCAGATCGAACTACGCATCCTCGCCCACATGGCGAAAGAGCAGCGGCTCATCAATGTCTTCCGCGAGGGCGGCGACGTGCATGCGGCCACCGGTCGGGAGATTCTCGGCAAGGAGACGCTCGATCCGGACGAACGCCGCCTCGCGAAGGCCGTGAATTTCGGCATCCTCTATGGACAGACGCCTTATGGACTCTCCGAGGAGCTCGGCATTTCACGCGCCGATGCCGAGGCCTTCATTGAGCGTTATTATGAACGCTTCCCCGGCATCCGTGCATTCATGGATTCGCTCATCGGGAAGGCCGAGGCCGATGGGTTCGTCGAGACGCTCTATCACCGCCGTCGCTACATTCCCGAAATCAAGAGCCTGTCCCATCCCCAACGCCAGCTCGGCAAGCGCACAGCCATGAACGCCCCGATCCAGGGAAGTGCCGCGGACTTGATTAAAGTGGCGATGTTGAAGGTGGATGAGCGTCTGAGGGAGGAAAATCTCGGCGCACGGCTGATCCTGCAGATCCATGATGAGCTCGTGCTTGAGGTTCCCGAAGATGAACGCCCCCGTGTGGCGGAGATTGTCCAGCATGAGATGGAGCATGCCGCTGCGCTGAGTGTGCCGCTGGATGTTGATCTGGCCTGGGGAGGGGACCTCGATGCAGCTAAGTAGCGATCCCAGAACCCGGGCGATGTTTGCGAGTTTCTTCGTCAACCTTTCGCTCGTCTTCGTCAAGCTAATCACCGGAATCTTGAGCGGGAGCGTGGGGCTGGTGGCCGATGCCTTTCATTCCCTGAGCGATTTCATGAGCGACGTGCTGGTCATCTTCGGTATCCGGCAGGGTCGCAAACCCCCCGATGCCGGACATCCGATCGGTCACGGCAAGATTGAATACGTGCTCAGTCTGCTGCTGGGGGTCGGGATTCTGTTCATCGCCTATCAGCTTATCAGCAACGCCCTGCCGACATTCGGCCAGCCGCCCAGCGCCCCGCATGCAGCGGCGATATTGGTCATTGCCGTGGTCTTGACGGCCAAGTTCGTGCTCTCGCGTTATCTTCTTAAAAAGAGCGTGGAACTTGACTCGCAAGTGCTCAAGGCGAGCGGGCAGGAATCGTATATGGAGATGTTCGGCACTTTTGCGGTCTTGATCGGCGTCGCGCTGGGGCTGATTGGTCAACGCACCGGCATGGAATGGCTGATGTTTGCGGATAATGTGGCCGCTCTCGTCATTGCTCTTTTCATCGTCCGTGTCGCGTTCTTCGTCATTCGCGAGGCGGTGGATTTCGTCCTGGGCAAAAGCGCCTCGCAAGCAACCATCGAGGCGACCAGAAGGTTGATTCAACCCATCGAAGGAGTCGAAGGTGTCGACCGGTTGACGATGATTGATTACGGCCATTATTATCAGGTCATGGTGGAGATCCGTGTCGACGGCTCGCTTTCCGTACGCGAGGGACATGCCATCGCCCATCGCGTGCGTGACCGCTTGAAATCCGAACCGAATCTGAATCATGTTGAAGTCCATGTCAATCCGGAGGTGAAAACATGAGTCTGTGTCAGAAACGCAGAAGCATCCGCAAGTATCTTGACGAACCCGTATCCGATGCTGCGATCGAAGCGATTCTACGAAGCGCGATGCAGGCGCCATCGGCACGCAACCAGCAACCCTGGCGCTTCGTCGTCATCAAGAATCCAAAGCTGCTCGAGCAGCTGGGCGGCATCTCCCGCGGTGCCTGGCCATTAAAGGGCGCCCCCTTGGGCATCCTCACCCTGATCGATGAACCGGAAAACGCCAAACGCGAGATGGTGCCGCAGGATCTGGCGGCCAGCACGCAGAACATTCTGCTTGAAGCGACGAATCAATCCCTCGGTGCGGTCTGGATCGGTGTCTATCCCTTGGAAGACCGCATGGAGAAAGTCCGCCGCATTCTCAATCTCGAGCAGGAAGACCAGCCTTTCTCGCTCATCGCGATCGGCCATCCGGCGGAATCGACAGAGCCCAAGGCATCCCGCTACGATCCCGACCGCATCGAGGTTGTGAAGTAAGTGCCCGAACTCCCCGAGGTCGAGACTGTACGTCGTGCGCTTGAACGGACAATCAAGGGCAGAAGTATCGAGTCCGTCGCCGTCTTTCATCCGCGCATGATCCAGGGTGACCTCGAGCATTTCCGTAATCTCGTGGAGGGTCGTCGAATCGAGCGGTTGTCGCGACGGGGCAAATATCTGCTTTTTATCCTAGGCGAGGTGGCGATGCTTTCACATCTCAGGATGGAGGGGAAATATTATCTGAAACCAGCCGGAACCCCGCCGGAAAAACACGAGCATGTTGTCTTCACGTTCACCGACGGCTGGGCTCTGCATTATCACGATGTCCGCAAGTTCGGCACGTTCGAAGCCGTCCCGATGCACTCTCTTGAGGACGTGCCCGCTCTTAAGAAACTAGGGCCCGAACCCGCGGAACTCGACCTTCGCGACGATGTTACGGAGATCTTCCGGGGAGAGCGCCCCATCAAGGCCATTCTTCTCGACCAGACCCGGCTCGCCGGCATCGGCAATATCTATGCCGACGAGATTCTCCACTGCGCCCGCATCCACCCCGAACGCCCCGGCCGCACGCTGGGCGTGCGGCTTCGCCGGCGTGTCATCGACTGCGCGCAGCGCATTCTCGCAGCCGCCGTCCAGGCCGGAGGTTCGAGTGTGCGCTCGTATCGGAACACGCTGGGGGAGGACGGCCGTTTCGAACGCAGCCTGCGTGTGCACACGCATGAAGGCAAGCCGTGTCCCGACTGCCAGAGTACTATCCGCAAAGCACAAATCTCCGGTAGGGGGACGTATTACTGTCCCACCTGCCAGCGAAGGAAGAAGGGATGACATGGCATTGATTGTCGGACTGACCGGCGGCATTGCCACCGGCAAGACGACGGTCGCGTCGATGTTCGAGGAACACGCCGTCCCCGTCATCGACACGGACCGGCTAGCGCGCGAAGCGGTGGAACCCGGACGTCCCGCCCTGGAGAAACTGATCGACCAGTTCGGGGCGGGGATTGTGGATGAAGCGGGTATTCTCGACCGCGACGCCCTTGCTCGCAAAGTGTTCTATGACCGGCATGCGCGGCGGAAGGTCGAGCGCATTGTCCACCCTTATGTCAAGGAAGCGGCGCTTGAACAAAGCCGGGCGCTGCGAGACCAGGGGGAGAAACTCATCGTCTGGGATGTGCCGCTGTTGTTCGAGACGGATTTCCATACGCTTGTCGACCTCACGGTGCTGGTCTTTGCACGCCGAAAGGACCAGATCAGTCGGCTGAAGGCTCGCGATGACATTGACGAGGCGTTCGCGATCCGCAAGATCAAGGCTCAGCTGCCACTTTCGAAGAAACGTGAACTGGCGGATTTTGTCATCGACAATTCGAAGTCGCTCAAGGAGACGCGCAAGGATTTTCAGCGGGTGTTCTCGGCCATCAGCCAACGAACCCGCCCGATGAGGAGGATGCCGGATGGAGAAGGATAAACAGGAAAGCACCGTCCGCGTGGTTACTTGTGCGCCGATCACCCATGTACAGACGCATGTGATGAGTCTGCTTTACCTCCCCATCGTCGGACGCGACGCCCACGCGCTTTATTTCGCCCTGCACGGCCTGTCCAACCGTTACGGTCTCAAATCCTGTGAATACCCGAAAGTGTTTCTGCTGGATCTGCTCAGTCTTGCACCGGACGCTTTCGATCGTGCCTGCCGTACACTTGAAGCCGCCGGACTCCTGGAGACCTACGAAGGCCCCGAGGGGTTCTTATACGAGCTATATCTACCGCTCTCGCCCGAAGCGTTCTTCAAGGATTCGCCGTTTGCGCCTTATCTGCAGCGTGCGGTCGGCGAAGAGCGGTTCCTGGATCTTCATGCGCAATTCCAGATTGACAGCAACAAAAAAAAGACCGGCTACACGGCGCGAACGGCGCGTTTCGATGAAGTGTTTCCGCCCATCGAGAAGCAGTCGGGGCCCGGCGGCGAGTTAAGCGAAGCCCGGACCAAAAAACTCAATATCCAGACCACTGCCGATGTGGAGCTGGTGCTCGCCGGCATTCCCAAGACCCTGCTTGCCGACTCGATGCGCACGAAACAGACGAAGGAAAAACTCAAGCAGACCGCCTATCTCTATTCGCTCGATGAAAAGCACCTCGGCGATCTGATCAAGAAAAGCCTCACAAAGAACAAAACCATCGATTTTTCCGCCTTGAGTCATCACGCGAAAGCGCATTACCGCGCCGCAAGGGATAAGACTTCCCGAAAAGGGCCCATCCAGCGCAAGCAAGAACCCCACGGCCTGGCCTATTTCAAGCGGGTGCACCCCCGCACCCTGCTTGCCGAGACGACCGGCGAGGAGCCTCCCGCAGCGGATCTGAGAGTCATCGAGCGACTCATCGAGGAAAGCGGCCTGCCGCTGGAAGTCATCAACGTGCTCATCGCCTACGTCCTCAAGGAACTCGACCAGCAGGTTCCGGTCTATGGGTATTTCGAGAAGATTGTCGCGGAATGGCGACGCAACCAGATCGAGACCGCCGATGCGGCCATCGCCCATATCCGCAAGAAGCTTCAGCGCCGCCGCTCGCCGCGACGTCCATCCGGCCGTGGCGAGAAACCCTTCGACACCGAGGTTGATTGGTTCAAGGAGTATCTCAAGGAACAGGAGGAATGACACATGCGCCGATACGGTTTCACCCGCCATCCGGGACTCGTGGAACGGCTGGTCGAGGAACTCAGCGAGAATGAGCGCCTCAAGGATTTCTTTATCGAGCACGACCTTTCCAGCGAGACCATCGAGGAGCACCTCGGGGAGTTTCTGACGTTCCGCGAGGAGCGGGCGCTGTGCGACGATTGTCCGGGTCTTTCCTCCTGCCGGCAGGATACCTCGGGCATGCAGCCCGGTCTTATCTACACCCGGGGCCGTCCGAAGCTCGCCTACCACCCCTGTGTGTATCTGCGGGAGGCGCAGGCGGCCCGCGAGCAACAACAGCGCTTTGAAGCCCTCTACGTGCCCCGGATGGTCATGGAGGCCACGCTCGAGGATTTCCACATGGACAGCGAGACCCGCACGAAGCTCTACCATCAGCTCATGGCGCTGACGAATCAATACCACAAGGGCGAATCCATCAAGGGGCTTTATCTGCATGGGCGCTATCAGGTCGGCAAGACCTACGCCCTCGGCGCCCTGGCCAACCGGTTCACTTTCCTCGGTCACCGCGCGCTGCTGGCCTATTATCCGGATTTGGTCCGCGAATTGAAATCCTCAATCCAGACAGGGAACCTCGAAAGCCTGGTGAACAGACTGAAGCACGTCGAGATCCTCCTCCTGGATGATATCGGGGGCGAGTCCTACAGCCAATGGGTGCGCGACGAGGTGCTCGGCCCCATTCTGCAGCACCGCCTGCTTGATGATAAGCCGACGTTCTTCTCCTCGAACGTGCCGGTGAAGGAACTCGCGAAACACCTCATCAACAACGAGCAGCAGCTTGAACAGCTGAAAGCCTACCGCATCGTCGAACGCATCAAGCGTCTTTCCGACCCCTTCAACATGTGACTTGACAAAGCCGCGGGGGCGGGTTAGACTTATCACAAAGGCAAGGAAGAGGACACGGCCGCCCATACCAGCGAGGCAGGACGGTGGAAGCTGCCGCCGGGAATGGCCACTCCCTCGGAGCCGGGCCCGAAAGGGACCCCCGTATGCCCGCGTTAAGGGTCCGAGTGCATGTGAAGCAAGGTGGTACCGCGGCATTCGTCGTCCTTGGAGACAAGGGCTTTTTTTATACTTAGGAGGAATGGACCATGCTTAAGAGGGACATGACCATCAAGGACCTGCAAGGCCACATCCGCCGGATCGACTTTCATCCCGATAAGAAGCACGAGGTCGTGCTCAAGCTCTTCGAGGAGGTCGGCGAACTGTCCGTCGAGATGCGCAAGGAGCATCAGCACGGCCTCGATGAGTCGCGGAAGAAAGCCATCAAGTACGAACTCTACGACGTGCTCCACTACGTCACGCACATCGCGAACATCTACGGCATCGACCTCGAAGACGCCATCATCGAAAAGGACCGGATCAACGAGCAACGCTACGACGACAGGAGGGAGAAAGAATGATCGAGATTACGTTTCCGGATGGTTCGAAAAAAACCTTCAACGCGGGTGTGACCCCCGAGGATATCGCCCGCGACATCGCCGAGGGGTTGAGGAAGAAGACGGTCGCCGCCTACCTCGACGAGGAGCTCTATGACCTCAACCGGCCCATCGAGCGCAGCGGATCGATCCGCCTGATCACGAAAGACGACGAGGAAGCGTTCGAGATTCTCAACCACTCGACCGCCCATCTGCTTGCGCAGGCTGTGAAGCGGCTGTATCCCGACGCCAGATTCGGCGTCGGCCCCGCAATCGATGAAGGGTTCTACTATGACATCGCCACGGAATCCACCATCAAGGAAGAGGACCTTCCCCGCATCGAAGCGGAGATGCGGCGCATCATCAAGGAACAAGTCCCCATCGAGCGGGAAGTCGTCAAGCCCGAGGAGGCCCGGCGCCGTTTCGCCGACGACCCCTACAAGCTCGAGATGATCGAGGCCTTCGACGAGGAGGAGCCGATCACTATCTACAAGCAGGGGGAATTCGTCGATCTCTGCCGCGGGGGGCACGTCGGCAACACCCGCCACATCAAGCATTTCAAGCTGCTGAGCGTGGCCGGCGCCTACTGGCGGGGCGATTCCTCGAGGGAGATGCTGCAGCGGATCTATGGCACGAGCTGGTTCACCAAGGAGGGCCTCGATCAATACCTCGAACTGCGCCGGGAGCGCAAGGAGCGTGACCACCGCAAGCTCGGCAAGGAACTCAAGATCTTCATGATCGACGAAAAGGCCGGCAAGGGTCTGCCGATCTGGCTGCCCAACGGCTATACCGTCCGGCGGGTGCTTGAGGATTATGTGTATAGACTGGAGCGCAAGGCCGGCTATCTCCATCTGTCGACCCCGGTGCTCGGGACGCAGCAGCTCTATGAGATCAGCGGTCATTTCCAGCACTACCGGGATGATATGTTCCCCGTGATTGAGGATGAGGATGAGAATTTCGTCCTGCGACCGATGAGCTGCCCGCATCATGCGCTGGTCTTCGATTCGGAGCTGCGCAGCTATCGCGAGCTGCCTTTGCGCTATGCGGAGATTGTGACCCAGCACCGTTACGAAGCCTCCGGCGCGCTGACGGGATTGGAGCGCGTCCGCGCGATGACGCTGACGGATGCGCACATCTTCGCTCGCAAGGACCAGATAAAAGAAGAGGTGCTCAAAGCTTACCGTCTCATCCAGCAGGCCATCAACGACCTTGGCCTCGAGATCGAATATGTCGAGCTCGCTCTGCGCGATGCCGACAAGGAGAAGTTCCACCCCGATGACGAACTGTGGGACGAAGCGGAACAGGTGATGCATGAACTGCTTGATGAGGCCGGCATCGAATACGAGTCGAAGCGCGGCGAAGCGGCCTTCTACGGACCGAAGATCGACATCCAGGTGCGTACGGCGCTCGGCCATGTGATCACCATGAGCACCGTCCAGCTCGATTTCCTGCTCCCTGAACGTTTCGAGCTCACGTATGTCGATAAAGGCGGCGAACGTCGCCGTCCGGTTCTCATCCACCGGGGGCTCGTCTCCACCTGGGAGCGTCTGATGAGCATTCTGCTCGAACAATACAAGGGTGCCTTCCCTGTCTGGCTGGCGCCCATCCAGGCCCGCTTGATACCCGTGAACGCCGACGTGCACGGCGAGACGGTGCAGGCTCTGCACGAACGGTTCATCGACCGCGGCCTCAGGAGCGAGGTCGATCTGCGCGAGGAGAAGCTCGGCTACAAGATCCGTGACGCTCAGACGCAGAAAATCCCCTATCAGCTCGTCATCGGTGATAAGGAGCAGGAGAACGACCAGATCACCTACCGTCGCTATGGCTCGAAGGAAGAAGTGACGTTGACGACCGACGCGTTCCTCGAGATGCTCGAACAGGAGATCCGCGACAAACACTGAAAGCTTGCCAAGTTCCGCTTTCTTTGGCTCTTGAAGCCTTCGACGCGCTCCCGCGGCGAAATCCGTTTACAAAATCCTCCACAGGCGCTACACTGTAGATGCAAGCGGAAGGGAGGTGCGGCGAATGGCCCGACGCATTATGGAGACCTGCATCGCCTGCGGCGAGTGCGCGGAGGTCTGCCCCGTGGACTGCATCGAGGCGGGCGAGCCCTACGTCATCGACGAGGAGGCCTGCATTGACTGCGGCGAATGTGAAGCCGTCTGTCCGGTCGATGCCATCATCGTCGTCGAGTAGTCCCGGGCGCGCCTAAGCATCCTTTTGAACGAGGTGATGGGAAGCATGTTTACACGGCTTTATGTCAAAATACATGGGTTGGTCCAGGGTGTCGGCATGCGTTATTTCATCGCCACCGAGGCGCGACGGATCGGTGTGGACGGTTATGTCCGCAATCTGCGTGACGGCACTGTCGAATGCGTCGCCCACGGCAAGCGTGATGACGTCGATGCGCTTCTCGATGCCATCCGCACCCGCTCGCCCGGAGATGTGGAGCGCGTCGAGACCCAGCGCCTCGAATCGGAAACAACCGAATATCACGGGTTCGAGGTCCGGTTCTGATCGAGAAGCTTTCGGCTGTTGCGGGGAAATCCGGTGTTCGTCTGTCCGCTGCGAGCCGGGCAGGTTTTTCTTAAAACCAGACCCTTCGGCCCCTTCAAGCAGGGTCTGCGAGTGTGAGGAGGGTAAGTAATGCGTTTGTGGCCGCCTTTCGTTGTCCTGATGTTCCTTTCTGCATTCCTGCTTGGTGCGTGCTGGGCGCCGGCTCCCTTGGATGAAACCGCGGAGGATTTCCCCGAGCGTTCTGCCGGGAAGCTTGAAGAGACAAAACTGGCCATCCGCCATCACAACGTGGCCGTCGGTGTGATGGAGGCGGAGTATGAGAATTTCGGCAGTGCGACCCTCGTCGGCTGCAGCTCGGTTGAGTGCTATGCGTTGACCAATGCCCACGTCATCGAGACGATTGACAACCAGACGGGTGTCATCAGCGGGGATGAACCCGGTGATCTCGCGGCGATGAGTTATGATGAACAGATATTCGAGGCCGAGCTGATCGATTTCGCGCTTGGCTACGATCTCGCTCTGATCGCCATCCCCTACGATTCAACTACCATGGAGGCTGTGGATATCCGCGCCCGGGAAGGAAAAACGCCGGAAAACGGCGAGCTGGTCTTTTCTGTCGGCTCGCCGCGCGGTCTGCCGAGCAACGTGACGATGGGCCGCTTTCTCGGCATGACCCCGATCGCTCAAGTGGATTTCCACGCGTATGCGCACAGCTCGACCGTGTTCTCCGGAAACAGCGGCGGCGGGCTGTTTGATTTGAATGGCGACCTGCTGGGCATCAATGCCTGGGCGGAGGCGCCGATGGAGAATCAGGCGATGGCGATACCGCTGCATGAGATTCTCGATTATCTGCAGGAGACGATTGAGACCCACGGGCTCGAGGAAGAGCTTTTCTTCAATCCCTGAGGCCCAGATCGGATTGTTCAAACACCATGCGCCCGTCCAGTCAGACGGGCTTTTGTTTGCTTTCTCGGTGTCCATGTGCTAAGGTTGAAAAAACAATCGACATTAGCGGCTCTTCCTCATGAAGACGCTGTGATTGAAAGGGCGGGATAGATATGTGTGGACGATTCACCCTGGCTATGAACCTGGAAACGCTGAAACAATTTCTTGAGGCCGATTATCAGATCCAGACGCTTCCCGAATCCATCGACCTCCCCCGCTACAACATCGCCCCGGGACAGAAGGCGCTGGCGCTGGTCTCGGACGGGATCGGCTACCGGGTCGGCTACATGCAGTGGGGGTTCGTCCCTTCGTGGGCGGATTCCTCCGCCTCGGGACCGAGGCCGATCAACGCCCGCGGGGAGACCCTCGCATCCAAGCCGTTCTTCCGCGAGGCCGCAGGCAGGCGACGCTGTGTGCTGCTGGCGGATGGCTTCTATGAATGGGAGACACGGGATTCCGGGAAAGTGCCCTACTTTTTCCAGCGCCCGGGTGGCGAGCCTTTCCTTCTCGGTGGAATCTGGAGTAAAACCCGGGACGGCGAAGGGCGCGCCGTGCCGACGTTCGCGATTGTGACGACCCGGGCCGGCCGGGACCTCGAGGGGATTCATGAGCGGATGCCGCTTGCCATGCGCCGCGAGGAATCAAAGCAGTGGATGGACCCGGAAGCCACCGATGTATCGGCGCTTCTTAAGGACCTTGGCACGCCGGAGGCCGGGTTCTTCGAGCGCCGGGAGGTCTCTAGCCGCGTCAATTCCCCCGCCAACGACGATCCATCGCTGTTGAAGGGGCTTCGCTGAGACATGCGCAAAGGACCTGTCTGCTTGTCGTCTGTAGATTTTTAACCTGTTTGAAATCCTTTACACATGGGACCTACATATGTTAGTGTGAGCCGATGCACCAAAAAATGAAGGAGGAATCATTCCCACATGACCAAGAAACTGCTGCTGATTGCCACATTAACCCTGACCGCCTTCTTCGCCGTTGCATGCAATGGTGAAGAGGATGTGGCGGAATACGAACTCGAAGTGACCAGTGAGCCGGAAATGGACGACTACGATTTCGCCATCGACCCCGCCGGCCCTTATGAAGAGGGAGAAGAGGTCGAAGTGACCCTCACCGACTACGACGCCGATGCGTACGCATTCGAACGCTGGGAGGAAGAGGGAATCACAGTTACTGAACAGGAGACCTATACCCTCACCATGACCGCCGACACTACCCTGACCGCCGTCTTCGACGAGCTGGACCAGGAACTTGACGACCCGATGGACATTAACTCCGTCTGGGATGCCGGCCTTGGCGACACAGTCGAGACCCAGGGCGTCGTAACTGCCATCACCGACCACGAAACGTTCTTCATCGAAGATGATGAACGCGCCGTGGGTGTTTATGATGAAGATGAAGCCTATATCGAGGACCTTTCGATCGGCGATGAAGTGCAAGTCATCGGCGAGCGAGGAGGCTGGGACCTCGACTGGTGGGATTCGGATTATGACCTCGTGCAGATTGATGCCCTTGAATCCGTACTGACAGTCGAGTCCGATGAGGTCCTGCCCGAATCGGTGGACCTGGATGAAGCCGACTTGGAAGATGAGGACGAGATGATTGATTACCAAGGTCATCTTGTGGATCTCTCTGATATGGAAGTCACCGATGTGGACGAAGACGAACACGGCAATATCGATGTTGAACTTGAACGAGACGACGGTGCGGAGATTTCTCTGCGGTATGATTCACGTCTCGCCGATTCTGCCGATGACGCCGATCACCTACTTGAATTAGGGGCTGGCGACGAAGTCGAACTTGAAGCGATTACGCTTGGCTGGTTTGACGGGCCTCAGTTGCTCTACAGCGACGCCGATCAAGTCACCGTGGTTGCTGAAGGCAACGGTGACGATGACGACGAGGAAAACGGTGATGAAAACGGTGAACTGGTAGATATTGAAGACGCTCGCGCCCTTAATGTAGGTGAAGAGACTGTAATTGAAGGTGTTGTAACAGGAAGAATTCATAACAACATTTATATTCAGGATGAAACTGGCGCGATTGCAATTTATGAAAATGACGTGGATATCGACGACATTAGTACTGGCGATAAGGTTCATGCTGAGGGTGAACGAAGTGAGTTTAGTGGTTTAGAGCAAATTGATCTGGCGTCTTATCAGATCCAAGAGCAAGACGTGGATTTGCCTGAGGCTACCAATATCGATGACGTGAACATCGAAGACGATGGTGCTATGCTCGATTATCAGTCTATGCTTGTCGAGCTCACGGACATGGAAATCGTTGAGATTGATGTTGATGATTATGACACCTACGAGATTGAATTGGAAAACGAAGATGATCAACGAATTACCATGCGGTCTGACAATCGCACACCCGGATTTGACGATGACTTGGAGCCGGTTCTTGAGGACCTTGAAGTTGGAGACATGCTCCACATCGAATCAATGCCTCTTGCATGGCATGAAGGTCCTCAGTTGATGTTCACTTGTGTGGATCAGTCTGAGGTTCTGGAAGATTAATTAACGACACAAACGTTCTTAAAAGTGATGCAGACTCAAGGTGAACTTGCGGTCCAATAAATAAGCTGCATGTCTGATATCAAGCAGAGGTCCGCCCTTGAACAGGGCGGACCTCAGACTGTTGTAAAGCATCAGTTGAACAAAAGCCACGAATCCCTGCTCTGGGAATCGTGGCTTTTTTAGGCGCTGTTTGTAAACACAGTCTCAAAGACCTCGGATTCTGGGCCTTTGTGTCATGAATGCGGTGTTAATCGATTGGGACGTCGTCGACCTCGAGGGTCTTCTCCTCGTAGTCGAATGTGTCGCGGTCGAGTTCGAAGACGATGTGCCAGGCGGCCATGTCCATGGTGCCGACAGAGGGAATATAGCGTTCGAGCGCTATCGAGAGATTTCCATCAGCATCCAGGTCGATGTGCTCCAGGTCGTGATGGTTCGAACCGCTGTTCTCCTCGATGACGGCGAAGACCAGCCGGTGATCTTCAAAGAACGTTTCGTCGTATTCCTCGATGATCTCCTTGAAGCTGTCATCTTCATCGTAGCCTTGATCGAAGCGGAAGGTGTCGCTTTTGTCTTCAAGGTAGTTCTCGAGGTCTTCCGTCGAGTCGATGCCGACGAGGTGCTCGCGTTCCTCATGTCTGCCGCCGCGCACATCGGTCCGCAAATGGTGGACCGTATAGCCGTCTCCTTCCTCGGCGGCCAGCACGGGACGGGCTTCGTCTTCGATGATTGGCTCATCCTCTTCACAAGCTGCGATCAGAAACATCGCAAGCGAGGCGAGGACCGCTAGCGTAAGACGTTTCATGCAACCCCTCCTTTCAGGTGCAAATTAACAAGGCCTCTTGCGTTTGCACAAGGCTGTCACGGTAAGTTGCATTCATCGGCGCTGAGCGGTAGCGCCATCGATCATCAGGAAACCCTGAAAACATCCTTCAGACGGCGTTCCCCTTTAAGAACGGCTTCGTATGCCTTCTCGAGCTGTACAGGGTCCATGGAAGCCTTGAATCCTTTCAATCCGAGAAAACTGCGTACGTATTCGCTTGCCGGGTTGAACACCAGGGATTCGGGCGTGCCGAAGTGTTCAAGCCTGCCGTCGTTGAACAAAGCAATCCGGTCCGCGAGGCGGATCGCCTCTTCGATGTCGTGCGTGACGAAGAGGACGGTCTTGCGCAGTTTTTCCTGTATGCGAAGCATTTCATCCTGCAGATGCCGTCGGGTGATTTCATCGACCGCTCCGAACGGTTCGTCCATCAAGAGGACCTCGGGGTCCGCGGCCAGGGCGCGTGCGACGCCCACCCGCTGGCGTTCGCCACCCGAGAGCGCATGCGGGTAGCGGCGCAGATAGGACGCATCGAGACCGACCAGTTCAAGGAGTTCCTGCGAGCGGGCCGTGTTCGACTGTCGGCCCTGCCCTTGTATGCGCCGGACAAAGCTGATGTTATGGTTGATATCCATGTGCGGGAAGAGTCCGACCTGCTGGATGACATAGCCGATCGAACGGCGGAGCTTGACTTTCGGCCACCGGGAAAGGTCATATCCCTTGAAGCGGACGGAGCCGGAGGTGTAGGGGATAAGCTTGTTGACAATCTTGAGGGTGGTCGTCTTGCCGCATCCGGAAGCACCGAGCAGGACTACGAACTCCCCTTCCTCGACTTCGAAGGTGATGTCCTTGAGGACAGGTTCTCCGGGGGTGTAGCTTTTCGAGACCCGGTCGAATTCGATAAGCCCCATCAATCTAACAGTCCGGCTTCCTCGAAGTAGTCGAGTGCGATGTCTTCAGGATCTTCGTTGAGAACTTCCACGCGGTAGTTGATATCGGTGATGGTCTCGTTGTCGATCGCTCCGCCGAGGCGGTTCAGAATGCCTTCAAGTTCCGGATGGGCTTCAAGCGTCTCGTCCCGGACAAGGGTCGCCGCGTAATAGGAAGGGAAGAAGTCAAGATCGTCCTCAAGCAGCCGGAGGTCGTATTACCGCAGCCGTCCGTCGGTGGACCAGACGCTGATGACATCTAGCTGGCCGTCGCCGACGGCGTCGTACTTGAGTCCGGCTTCCATCTCCGAGGTGTTGTCGAATGTGAACCCATACGTCTCTTCAAGCCCCGGCATGGCGTCCTGCCTTTCGAAAAAGTCCGATTCAGCCCCGAACACCAGATCGTCCTGATGGTCCTCGAGGTCGCTGTAGGTCTCAATGCCGAGACGTTCGGCCTCCTCTTCAAGCATCGCGAGCCCGTAGGTGTTGTTGAAACCGTAGCGTTCAAGCCAATGAATGTCGAACTCATCGAGATAAGCGTCCCTGACGGCCTCGGTCAGCTCATCGGGGTCGCGGATGAGGTCCTCGCCGAGCACCTGCATCCAGCCGGTGCCGGTGTATTCGGGGTAGATGTCGATTTCCGCATTGACCATTCCGGGGTGTATAGTCTCTGTCCCGCCGCCCATGCCGGAGCGGTAGTCAACCGCGAGGTCTGTCTCCTCCTCGATGAGTTCGATGATGATCTGTGCCAGGACGTATTGTTCGCTCATGGGTTTGCTGGCGATTGTTACGTCCGCATCGGAGCCCCCACAGGCACCGAGCGAGAAAATTCCCAAAAGCAGGGTCAATCCAAGCAAAGTGCGTCGAAAAAGCATGATTCATTCCCCCGTTCTTCCAAATATTATCAGGCGCATCATTTTTTCTACTCCGCTGAGAACCAGGTCCATCCCGACCGCAAGCACGGCGACGAGCAGACTGCCGGCCAGAGTCATCTCCTGAAAATTGGTCGAGATTCCTCTCCAGATGGCGACACCCAGTCCGCCGGCGCCGATGAAGGAGGCGATGGCGCCGAGGGCAATCGTCATGATCACCATCGTCCGGAAGCCGGCCATGATGACGGGGAAGGCGAGCGGCAGCTGGATGCGCAGCAACAACTGCCGGCGTGTCGCGCCCATCCCGATGGCGCTCTCGATGACAGTCTCATCGACTTCTTCGATGCCGACATAGGTGTTGCGGATGATGGGCAGGACCCCATAGATGCTGAGGGCGACGATCGCGCTGGTGTTCCCGATGCCGGTGATGGCGACAAGAAATCCGAAAAGCGCGATGGAGGGGATGGTGTATAGGAAGTTGGTCGCCGCGAGTACGACGCTGGCCGCCTGCTTGTTATAGGTAATGAAAATGCCCGTGCCGATACCGATGATTGAGATGATTAAAACGGCGACGCCCGTCAGGTAGATGTGCTGAATAAATAAGTCGCTGAAAACCCCCCAGCGATCGGCAATGAGTTGCACTACGTCTCTTAAAAGACCCATGTCACGCCCCCTCCGGTCTACGTTCTATCACGGCACATTATAAGCGATTCCGCTTTGATAGTGTAGTAGAATGCTGGATGAATGGTCTTGTCATTTCTCTTCTCATGTGACTGTGCTATACTCGAATTAGAAGCAATCGCACAGGAGGGTCGCCATGGTGTGGAATATTTCGCGCATCGGACAGGTCGTTTTTGGTCTGTCGTTGCTGCTGGCCGCCTTGCTTGCCGCAAACGTTTTACCGGAGGCATTGACTGTTCTTTTTGGTGTTCTCTGGGCTGTGCTGTATGCAGTCGGCTTTTTTCTCTGCCGGTACGCGTTTCGCGACCGGCTTCTGAGCAAGGAATTGTTCGTCGGCTTTGCAGGAGTTACCGCGATTCTCGGGGCGCTGTTCTTCGAAGGCGCGCTGGGGGGATGGTTCCCGCCGACCCTCTTCGTCCTGGTCTATGTGACGACGCTGATTTGGAACCGGCGCGCACCGTATCGAGCGTGGCTTGCCGATCGCGAGCTCAATCGCGGACAGCTTCTAGCCTATGTGGTGTTGCTGGCGCTCATCGCCGCTGGTGGGTTCGCCTTATGAAAAACAGCCGGTAGTGGCTCCGGCCGTTTTCTTGCTCATCCTCCGCCGACGGGACTCATGAAGATCAATTCATCGCCCGATTGAAGCTGTGTACCGCTTTGTCGGTCGTTTTCCGCTTTGGCGCGTTTGACAATGGGCCGCGCGTTTTTAAGATCTTCCGGGCGAATCTCAGGATGTTTCTCGACGATGGCCCCGATGATCTCCTCGAGGGAGCCCGGCGGAACTTGTGTCGCTTTGACGTCGTAACGATGGGTCAATCGTCCATAAAGCCTTACCGTCACCATATCTTCTCACCCCCGGTGCGGTTACGTCTTGATTATAGCATCGATGGCCAATCTGGACAAACCAAAAAGCGCTCAAGAGGTGTGTGTTCATGGATATTTTCAAGGAGAACCGAAAATTGTTTCGTCCGCGGGAGATGCGTCGCATTGCTGCCTCCTCGGTGCTGATTGTCGGTATGGGCGGGCTGGGCGGCCATGTGGCGAACGGCCTGGTCCGGCTCGGTGTGGGTCGGTTGGTGTTCGTCGATGATGATGTTTTCGAAACGAAGAACCTCAACCGCCAGTTGTTCGCCGACCGCGAAACCATCGGACAGAACAAGGCGCGAACCGTCCGTGATGCCTTGGCGCGTGTGAACCCCGACGCACAACTCGAGGTATGCGAATGCCGGATCGAAGAACTTCCGGCATCCGTCTTGCAAACGGTGGACCTGATCGTCGACGCCGTCGACAACATCCCCACGAAACGTTACCTTGAAACATTAGGACAGCGCCATGAGAAACCGCTTCTGCATGCTGCCATCGGCGGCTGGCTCGGCCAGCTCGGGGTGATCCTTCCCGGCCGGCCCCTTCTAGATACGGTGTATGGGAACCTTGAGGAGGGTGTCGAAGGCTGCGACGGCAATCCGACCTTCACCCCCGCCGTCATCGGTTCGCTGATGGTCGTCGAAGCCGCCAAGCTGCTGGCGGGGCAGGAAAGCGTTCTGGCGGACAGGCTGCTTTATGTCGATCTGTACCGGCAGGCTTACGACTGGCTGGAAGAGTTCACTGTAGACGCGGACGGAATGTCCGAAAACAAGGAGGAATAAGGATGCAGGTTTTCATCAGCGCGGATATTGAAGGAATCAGCGGCATCACGGACTGGTCCCAGGCGACGAAGGGGCAGCCCGAGCATGCGACGTTCGCCCGTCGCATGTCCGATGAGGTCCAGGCGGCCATCAACGGTGCAAAAGCGGCGGGCGCAAACCGCATTGTCGTCCGCGACGCCCATGGGAGTGGTGACAACCTCGACGACGCCCGGCTCGATAAGGATGTGGAAATCATCCGCCGCTACAACGGCCATCCGGATCATATGATGTTCGGTCTGACGAAGGATTTCGACGCCGCCTTGCTTGTCGGCTATCACGCCGCTGCGGCCGCCGGAGGGAATCCGCTCGCCCATACGCTTTCCTCGCGTTCGATTCACCGTATCACCATCAACGGGACCGCGGCGAGCGAATTTCTGCTTTCCGCCTACATGGCCTCCGAAAAGGGTGTGCCGGTTGTCTTTGTCAGCGGAGATGCCCGGCTCGGCGAGGAAGTTGTGGCCACGCAGGGCGATATCGTGTTCGCCCCGACTTTCCGCGCCGAAGGATCCACGGTATCCCATGTGCACCCCGAAGAGGCATGCCGGCGGATTGAAGCCGGTGTGAAAGAGACCCTCTCGCGCTCCCATGAACCCATCCGTCTGCCGCGCCGCTTCGAGGTCGAGATCGAGTATCGCGACCACAAGATGGCGTATCGTATGCAGTTCTATCCTGGAGCCAAGCGGAAGGATCCGATGACCATCGCCTTCTCAAGCAAGGATTTCGAACAGGTCAAGACGTTCCTGGTCTTCGCCGCCTGAAAAAAAAGAAGCGCGACTCGTTCGAGGCGCGCTTCTTTTGGGAGTGCCGCACGGTTCAGCGAAGGCT
>PULR01000026.1 GCA_003551005.1 Mollicutes bacterium | reverse complement strand
GTCTTACATCAGCTGATCGGACAAGGCGAGTGAGGGCAGCATGACCGCGAGGATCATGATGATGATCAGGATGTAGATGAAGATGAGGAGAATCGGCTGCAGCGCCGCCTTCATCTGCTCGATCTTGATGTCGCTGTCCTCGTCGTAGAAATCCGAGAGGTTGTTCATCATCTTGCCGAGCTCGCCCGTGCGTTCGCCCACGCCCATCATGCGGTTGAAGACGACTTCGCTCGCGTAATGGTGTTCAAACGCGCGCGACATGTACTCACCCGAGGTGACGTTCTTCTGCGCGCGGATCAGAAGTTCCTGATAGACGCGGTTGTCGATGAGCTCGTAGGTGTTCTTGATGCTCTCCTGCAGGGGCACGTGGTTCTTGAGCATCTCCGCGATGGTCGAGGCGATGCGCGAGAGGTTGTTGAGCTTGACGAGCTCGCCGAAGATGGGCATCTTGATCGCGAGCTTGCTCAGGGTGTATTGCACCTTGTAGAAACGCCGATAGACGAGGATGCCGATAGCGATGAGTACCAGCAGGCCCAGCAGGATGAAAAGCGCGTTCGTACGGATGAAGTCCCCCACGTTCATGAAGAGGATCGTCACCCCCGGCAGGTCCCCGCCGAGCGTGTCGTACATCCCCTCGAACTGCGGCATGACGCCGACCATGAGGAAGATCGCCACACCGACGGCGACGACGAGATAGATCACCGGCAGCATCAACGTCGAGCGGATCGACATCTTCAGCCGGTACTGCTTCTCGAAATATTCGACGGCCTCGTTGAGCACCTCATCGAGGTCCCCGGTCGCCTCGCCGACCTCGATCATCGAGACGAGGATCTTCGGGAACTCCCGGGGGTGCTCCTTGAGGGCGTCGGAGAAGGACTGGCCGCTGTTGACGGCGTAGTAGACGCCGAAGAGGATGCGGCGGACGTTCTTGTTCGTCTGCTGCGCGGCGAGGATCTCACAGGCCTCGTTGATCTTCACCCCCGAGCGCAGGAGGCTCGCGAGCTGTTTGAGGTAAAAGATCAAATCCTTCTCCTTGATCACCTTGCTCAAGGTGATGCGGTTGAGGGCGCCGTAGATGCTCTTGTAGCGCTCGATCTCGAGCGCGCGCAGGCCGTTCTCGAAGAGGAACTGATCGACAATCACTTTCGAAGGCCCTTCCGTGCGGCCGCGCACGATCTTGCCGTCACGCATGCGCTTGGCTTTGTATTTGTAGTCGAATATTTTCATGCTGGACCTCCTAGTCGAGTCCGAGCTTCAAGATCTCCTCGACGCTCGTGGTGCCGGCCTTGACTTTCTCCAGTCCGGCCTCGACGAGGAGGCGGGTGCCGTCTTCTCTCGCGGCGTCGAGGATGTCGTATTCTTTTTCGTTGTTGGAGATCATGCGGGCGATGCGGTCGTTCACATCCAGAATCTCGAAGACCGCCGTGCGCCCCTTGTAGCCTTTGTTGTTGCAGCTTGAGCAACCCACGGCGCGGCGGACCTTGTTGATCTCATAGCCGTGCTTCTTGAAGATCTCCTGTTCGTTCTCCGTGGGGCGTTCGGTCTTGCCGCACACCGGGCAGACCTTCCGCACCAGGCGCTGGGCGACGATGCCCGAGAGCGAGGAGGCCACGAGGAAGGGGTCAATCCCCATGTCGACAAGGCGGCCGATGGTCTTGACGGCGCTGTTGGTGTGGATCGTCGAGAGCACCAAGTGGCCCGTGAGGGCCGCCTTGACGCTGATCTGCGCGGTGTCGACGTCGCGGATCTCACCGATCATCATGATGTCGGGGTCCTGCCGGAGGATCGAACGCAGGGCGTTGGCGAAGGTGAAGTCGATGTCGGGGTTGACGTTGACCTGGTTGATGCCCTCGAGCTCGATCTCGACGGGGTCCTCGACGGTGATGATGTTATCCTCGGGGTCGTTGAGCTGATCAAGCGCCGCATAGAGCGAGGTCGTCTTACCGGACCCGGTGGGCCCGCTGACGAGGACGATGCCGTTGGGACGGCTGATAAGCTTCATGAAGCGCTGCTTCTCGGTCTCGGTGAAGCCGAGGCGGTCGATGCCCTTCGAATCCCTCGTGAGGTCGAGCACGCGCATGACGCACTTCTCGCCGCGGACGGTCGGTAGCGTCGAGATCCTCAGATCCACCGGACGTCCTTCGATGACGGTCTTGATGCGGCCGTCCTGCGGGTTGCGCGTGTCGGTGATGTCCATGTGCCCCATGACCTTGATGCGGCTGATGAGCTTGGGCAGGATGACCTTGGGGAGCAGCCGCTCGGTCGTGAGCACGCCGTCGATGCGGTAGCGGATCTTGAACTCGATCTCCGTGGGGTCGATGTGGATGTCGGAGGCCTCCGCCTTGACGGCGGTGAGCAGAATCTGATTGACGAGCTGGATGATGGGGCTTTCGCTCGCGTCCTGCTCGGGTTCCTTGACGAGCTCTTCGTAGAACTTCTCGTGTTCCTGCTTCTCCTTCTCGGCCTCGATGCCGAGGCTCTTGAGCGTCTTCGTGAACCCATAGTAGCGGGCGATGGCCGTCTCGATGTCGTTCTTGGTGGCGAGCACGGTCTCGACGTTCATGCCCGTCTTCAGCCGGACGTTCTCGATGGTCGGGAAGTCGAGCGGGTCGTTGGTGGCGATGACGAGGCGGCGGCCGGTGATGTTGATCGGCATGATCTTGGCCTTGGTCACGAACTCCTCATCGAGCAGCTTGAGAACCTGGTCGTCAACGAAGATCATGCCCAGGTTGACACGCTTGATGCCGAGGCTCTCCGAAAGCGCATCGACAATCTGCGAATCCGTGCAATAGCCGAAACGGACCAGCGCTTCGCCTAGCTTTTCGCCGCGGTCGCGCTTGCGTAGCGCCTCGTTGATCTCCTCCTCGGTGACGACGCCCTCTTCGACAAGCACATCACCGAGGCGTTTGGGGGATTTCTTGGCCATGAAAACACTTCCTTGCGTTAATCAGGGTAGACTGCTTCTTCAACGGGCGGGTAGTATTCGAAGACGATCTCCTGTTCGTCGACGACGGCGCCGTAGATATCCTCGACGGTGCGGGTCAGGATGACGATCTTGCCATCATGCCCGCCCCGCGCATCATCGGGGTCGTCGACCGTGATCGTACCGTGGGGGATGCGGATCCGCGTCTCCTCGACGGAGACGCTGTTCAGATAGGGGAGGCCTTCGATGCGGGCGCCGAGGGTGCCGCCCTCTAGGAAGAATTCGAAATCGTAGGGCAGCCGGCAGGTGTTCTGGAAGCTGAAGTCGTTGTCGATGTGCGGGCTGACCCGTACGTTGCGTCCGTAATAGGGATAATCATCGACCGTGAAATGGTCGAAGTTGATGCTCGGGTTGTAGTGGGACTCGACGATCTGCATGCAGGTGGGGGCGATGAGGTCCTGCAGTAGCGAGCCGACGACGTTGAGCTGTGAGGAGTTGAGCTCGCCGCCGAAGGTGTCGATGACGCTCAGGGTGCCGTCGCTCTCCACGGTGAAGCTCGTCTCGTCATCGAGGGAGGCCGCGATGCCTTCGAACACCGCGGCTGCATCAACACCCGGCGGGGTCGGGAGGATCGTCTCGTGGACAACCTCGCGGAGCTGCGCTTCGTCGATGATGTAATCGGAGAGCTCGTGGCGCGACCATTCCTTGAGCTCCGCCGCATCGAGGAGGACATCATCCAGCATCGCATCGAGGTCGAACTCGCCTTCGAGCCCTTCCATGAAGTCCTGCGTCTGGTTGATCTCGAAGGTGATCTGGTCGCGAGCACCCTCGCTGTAGCGGACGATCAATTCATTCGACGAACCGTCGCTGACATTGTCCATGGTCTCGGAGATCTCGAAATCCATCATGTCGCGGTCGAGCGTATAATAATACCCCTGATAGCCGACCTCGAAGGTCACTTCCTCATCATCCAGCCAGGCATCGACCTTCTCGCGGACCTTCTCCTCGGCTTCCTCCTCGCTCAGGCCGCCGACGTAGATGCTGCCGATGAGGGTGTTTTCTTCATAGACTCCGATGTTGAAACCGGTCACCATGAAATAAAAAAACACCAAACTCGCCGCGCCGGCGGCGATGACGAGCCCGGTATACAGATAATATCCGACGTTGCTGTTGCGAAGCCTCGTGAACATGCGCATCAGCCCATCCCGAGTGAGTTTCCTTCATTATACTACACTCCCCTGCATTTGACAAAGGGAGAGGGCAGAGGAGCGGCGTTCGCTGAGCGTCAGAATGTGGAAAAAGTCACGGTTCTATGATATAATATTTTGTAATCCGGACAAGCGAGGCGGTGGATGCGACATGGACAAAAAAGGCTTCACACTCGTCGAACTGCTGGCGGTCATCGTCATCGCCACGGCTATCGTGCTGCCCCTGCTCAGCGCGTTCATCGGCAACTTCTCCGTGAACGAACGCATGCATGACCGTCGGGCGGCCTCCAGCCTCGGGGATGCTACCATCGAGATGCTGAATAAAGTCGACTACGCAGACCTGGTCGACCACTTGAACGATTCGGGAGACCCCGCTGTCCGGCTCATCGAGGATGATTGTGACGGTTTCACCGACGACACCGGCGAAGTCGGCGACGAAAACGGCGAAGAAAATGAAGACGACGAGGTCGTTGTGGAAAAATCCAGCCAGGATGTCTGCGGAATCGTCTTCGATCAGCAATGGAGCGGCATCACCTTCGCCGAAGCCGATTTCCATATCTATTACGTCTCCTATCTCATCTGGGACGATGAGGATGCGCTCGCGGATATCGAGGAAATGGAAGAACTACCCGAAGACGTCCGACAAGCCATCCTGCAGACCGACCCCGAGCAGATGCCCGCAACCCCGAATTTCCTAAGAGCCTACATCTGGATCGATTACGCACCGGATGTCAACCAGAGCCTGCTCGTCGAGGGGGACATCAGCCGTGATTAGAAACGAGAAAGGCGTCACGCTCTTCGAGCTGCTTGTGACCATCTCCGTGGGCAGCGTCGTCATCGCGATGCTCATGAGCATCCTTTCGACCACCCTCGTCAGCAAGAATTTCATGGATCATGAGAACCGCCTCCTCCAGGAGTCCTACAACATCTCCGAATATCTGCAGGCCGAGATCTTCGACCTCGGTGTGCGCACCGCGGAGAAACTTGAAGTCGAAGACGAAGACGAACACCAGATCCTTCAGCTCAACCATGAATACGACATCGTCGTCGATCCTGAGACCGGTTCTGTGAGGCGGGATTACTCGACCAGCGACTCCTATATCCTGCACCTTGACTTCACCGAGGGAACCATACACTACGGAAACAGCGACAATTTCATCTATGATTATCAGAACCCGCAATTCGAAGATAGACAGGGCACGCAGCTCAACACCGACGACGTCCGCATCGAGCCAAACAGCGACATCCGGCTTGATTGCATCGCGCAGGACCGCTTCCAAGGGGAGATGAAGTGCTACAGCGCCATCATCCGCCTGGATCTCGAACTCAACTACATCATCCAGGATAAACCCCTGTTCAACGCGAAACAGTTCACCACCACTCTCGTCTTCTAGGAGGTGCCCCTATGCGCACCTTGACAAACCAACGCGGCAGCGTCCTGACGGTCGCCATCGTCATGGTCGCCATCCTCACCTTCTCGCTGACTTCCCTCTCGGCCTATACGCTTCGCACCGCCGAGAACACCAGCCGGAGCGTGGAGAGAAATTTCTCTGAAAACGTCGCCAAACGCTCGATCGACCAGGCCATGAACGACCTGGAGTTCGGCATGCGCGATATTCTTGAGGAAGAAGGGATGGAATATTTCAAGGGCCTCGGCGAGGACGACTGGCAGGATCTAGAACTGATCAACGAAATCGAAGCGGACACGGGCGTCGTCATCGAAGAGGATGAGGAATCCCGCTACTCGACGGATGAATTCATCGTCCGTAAGTTCCTCATCATCTATCCGCGCGAGGACGGACGCGACATGGTCCGCGAACTCTACCTTTCAAACCATACCGTCTTCCTGCGTGACAACGAGGATGCCTTCCTCTTCTCTGTGGGCACCGATGGCACGCTTGCCATCAATGGCGGAAACTATGCCGGGTCGGATAACATCTACGGCCAGACCATCCTCGCCGGACACGACACCGTCATCCGCAACGCCGATGGCAGCTACGACATCGACAGACCCGACAAAGGAAACCTGCCCGGCGGCGCCGAAGATTCCTACTTCTCGACGCGCGACCTCCGCTACTGCCCGGAAGGGGAGGAATGCCTGCAGTTCAAGGAGGATACCGACGACAAGTTCGTCTTTGAAAACTACCAGGACATCCGGGACCACGAAGACTTCAGTGATGATTTTGAATACCGCCAGTACTACGACAACATCTTCGGCGGCTTCGACTTCGACAACTATTTCTTCACAACCTTCGACAGCAAGATCGACGACCTTTCCGGCATCAGCAGGAACAACTACGACGCCGTGCTCTCGGATGGACTCGACGAAGGCGTCTTTTACGACCTCAGTGAAGATGAAGATTACGAGACAGTAGACGATGAACTCCAGGTCGACAGCATGCCGATTCTGCCGTTCGACACGCTCGTCGACGGGGACGCCCGATTCGATTTCGAAAATCCCATCGATTTCAACGGCAACACGCTCATCATCCACGGCGACCTCACCATCGAACGCATGGACGAACTGTCGCAGGAAACCGAGATTTTCGTGACCGGCGACATCCACATCGAAAAGTCACATAACATGCGGCTGTTCGGAAACCTATACGCGCTCGGCGAGATCGTCGTCGACTTCGAAGGAGAAACCGGATTTGAAAACCCCGGCCCCGGTCCGAAGAGCGAAGGCGGCGCGCTCATCGCCGACGGCCACATCCGCATCCTCAATTCGTACAGCGCTAAAGACGAACACGGAGGCACCAGCACCCGGGTCCCGCTCTTCATCCTCTCACAACAGTCCGTCCTCATCCACGCCACCGACAAGACCCATTTCGGCGGCACCGTCTTCGCCCTCGCCCAGGGCGATCCGCTTGACAATCACTACGTGCGCAACGACGAAGGCGAACTAGAAGCCCTCAGCGGCATCGTCATCCATTCCCTCAAGAACGATGGCCCTATCGCCGATGGCGCCCCCTTCGCCTGGTCCGAGACATACGACCCCAACAATAACGGCGGTGGCGGCGGTGGCGGACCTCCATGGGGAGGTAACGGACCGCCGCCGTGGTCCGGTCCCGGCACCGATCCCGACAGCGACGACCCCGGAGGATTCATCCGCACGGTCCACTCCGCGGTAGATGACAGCGGACACAGCTTTTCGATCAACCACATCCGCAACATCCACCCCGGCGGTCAAAGCAGTGCGGTCGAGGAATCGTTCGATGACATCCCCGTCCTCGAACCGATGGTCCTCGAGATCGACAACTCCAAACTCTTCAGCCAGCGCAGCACCTATTTCTACGCACGCGACGATTAGGCAAGCGAAAAGAAAAGCGCCGAAGCGGATGCATCCGCTTTCGGCGCTTTTTTGTGTCTCTTTCCAGACGAGCCCTACAGCAGGTCCTTGAACTTCACGCGCGGGTTGCGCGCCGCCCCGGCTTCATCGAGCCTGCGCACAGGGGTGTGATAGGGCGCCTGCTTCAAGGTCTCGGGGTTCTCCCTCGCTTCTTTCGCGATGTGTTTCATGGTCTCGATGAAGGCATCGAGGGTCTGCTTGGATTCGTTCTCGACGGGCTCGACCATCATCGACTCCCCATACAGCAAGGGGAAATAGACCGTCGGCGGGTGCATGTCGAAATCCAGCAGCCGTTTCGCCACATCGATCGCGCGCACCTCGTCGTTGTCCTTGAGGCCGTCAAAGACAAACTCGTGCTTGCAGTTCTCCTTGACGGGCAGTTCGTAGTCGTCCTTGAGCGATTCCTTGACGTAGTTCGCATTCAGCGTCGAGAGCCTGGAGATCTCGGCGAGGTGTCTGCGGCCGGTGCTGAGCAGATAGGCGTAGGCCTTGACGATCACGTTCATGTTGCCGAGGAAGTGGCTGATCTGCCCGATGGACTCCTCCGCACCGCCGTCGATCAGATACAGATCGCCGGCCTTGCGGACGATCGGCGCGGGCAGGAAGGGCTTGAGCCGCTTGGAGACGCCGACGGGGCCGCTGCCGGGGCCACCGCCGCCATGCGGCGTGGAGAAGGTCTTGTGCAGATTGATGTGGGTGATGTCGAAGCCCATATCGCCGGGCCGCGCGACGTTCATGATCGGGTTGAGGTTCGCGCCGTCGTAGTAGAGCAGGCCGCCGGCCTCGTGCACGAGCCGTGCGACTTCGAGGATGTCCTTTTCGAACATGCCCAGCGTGTTCGGGTTGGTGAGCATGATGCCGGCGACATCCTCATCGAGGACCTCCTTGAGATGCTCGAGGTTGATCGTGCCGTCGCAGGAATCGCCTTCGCAGTTCGAGCGGACCTCGACGACATCGAAGCCGGCCACTTTCGCGCTGGCGGGGTTGGTGCCGTGCGCGCTGTCGGGGACGATGACCTTCGTGCGGTTGGACTCGTTGTTGTGTTCGTGGAAGGCCTTCATGATCATCAGCCCCACCAGCTCGCCGTGCGCACCGGCGAAGGGGTTGAGCGAATAGGTGTCCATCCCGCTGATCTCGGAGAGCATCCGCTGGGTCTCGTAGTAGATCTTGAGGATGCCCTGCACCGTCTCGACGGGCTGATAGGGATGCAAGGCGGTGAACTTCTCGCTCGAAGACAGTTCGAGGTTGATTTTCGGGTTGTATTTCATCGTGCAGCTGCCGAGCGGATAGAACCCCGTCTCGATGCCGTGGTTCTTGAAGCTGACGTTGGTGTAGTGCCGCACGACGTCGAATTCACTGACTTCGGGGAGCTCGGGCGCATCCTCGCGCGCAAAGCGCGAATCCAGCGTGTATTCTTCGACTTCGCTTGTCGGAAGCGAGTAGCCTTTGCGGCCCGCTACCGACTTTTCGAAAATCAAGTCGCCATAGTATGCCATGTCACAATTCCCCCAGTATGCGGACAACGTCGTCCATTTCAGCTTTGGTGCGCTTCTCGGTCGCCGCGAACGTCACGAGCGTCTTGCCCGTTTCGTCCCTGCCGTGCGAGAGCGGGCCGAGATAGCCATGCTCGCGCAGTTTTTGGTTCATCGCTTCGACATCGAGCGTCGTGCGCAGCGTGAACTCCTTGAAGAAGGGTTTCTCGAACGCGACCTCGAAATGCGGCAGGCTGGTGAGCATCTCCTGCAGGTAGTGGGCGTGGTTGAAGGATTGCTGCTGCGCTTCAAAGAGGCCCTGCTTGCCCATGACAGCCAGATAGATTGTCACAAAGAGCGCCATCAGGCTCTGATTCGAACAGATGTTGCTGGTCGCCTTCTCGCGGCGGATGTGCTGTTCGCGCGCCTGCAGCGTCAGCACGAACGCCCGTTTGCCATCGACATCCTCGGTGACGCCGCAGATGCGTCCGGGCATCTTGCGCATCAGTTTCTTCGTCGTCGCCATGTAGCCGACGTAGGGTCCGCCGAAATAAAGCGGGACGCCAAGCGACTGCGCCTCGCCCACGACGATATCCGCCCCGTAGACGCTGGGCGGCTTGAGATGGGAGAGGGTGCTCGGGTCCTGGTTGACAACAAAAAGCGCCTTCATATCGGCGAGCATCTCTCCGACTACGTCGAGCTCCTCGAGCACGCCATAGACATTGGGCGTCTGGACAATGACGGCCGCGACGTCCGTATCGAGCGCTTCCTTGAGCGCATCGGCGTCAACCGCGCCGGCTTTCGACGGGATGGCTTCGAGGGTGATGTTCTGCACGTGTGCGTAAGTCTCGAGGACCCTGACGATGTTGGGATTGAGCGTGTCGGCATAGAGCACGCGGTCCTGCTTGCGGCGCACGGCGTTGGCCATGAACATCGCTTCGGCCGTCGCCGTCGCCCCGTCGTACATCGAGGCGTTCGAGACATCCATGCCGGTGAGTTCACAGATCATGCTTTGATATTCGAACACGTACTGCAACGTGCCCTGCGAGACTTCCGGCTGATAGGGCGTATAGGCGGTCATGAACTCCTGCCGTTCAATCAGATAGGGGATGATGCTCGGCGTGTAGTGGTCGTACGCACCGGCCCCCATGAACGGAATAAGCGGTTCGTTCTGTTCGGCGAGGTCCTGGAAATGCCGACGCAGTTCAATCTCGGAGAACGCCTCCGGCAGATTCAGCTCGAAATCCTTGAGTTCGGAGGGAATCTCCGCGAACAGTTCGTCGATAGAATCGACGCCGATGCGCTTCAGCATGGCGTCTATGTCCGCTGATGTGTGCGGCAAGTACTTGAACATGTCGCTCCCCCTATTCTTCAATCAGCGATTCGTATTCGCCCGCGCTCTTGAGGTCTTCGAGTTCGCTTTCGTCTTCGAGCTCGACTTTGACAATCCAGTTCTCGTAGGGATCCTCGTTCAAGCTTTCCGGCGCGTCCTCGAGGTCCTCGTTAATCGCGACAACAACGCCCGAGACCGGGCTGAGCAGATCCGAGGCGGCCTTCACCGATTCGATCGCACCGAACTCGCTGCCCTTGGAAAGCTGGTCGCTCTCTTCGGGAAGTTCGACGAAGACAATCTCGCCGAGGGAATCCTGCGCGTAATCGGTGATGCCGATGTATGCGTGGCTGTTCTCGACGCGCACCCATTCGTGCGTCTCCGTATAGTAGAGATTCTTCGGTACTTTCATGCTTACCACTCCTTCAATTAGTTGGTCTTTCTATGTGACAAGAACTTCTTGTTGCGGACGGTCGCGGGAACGGTCCGTCTGCGGATGCGGACGGACACTTCTGTTTTTCTCTTGGTGAAGGGGCGCTGGATGAGCGCTAAGGCGATCGGTCTGCCGAGGGTCGGGGATAGGTACCCGCTCGTGATATGGCCGATGGTCTCACCGTCTTTTTCAACAGGGTATCCTTCGCGGGGGATGCCCTTGCCCTCAAGCTCGAGGCCGACCATGCGCCGGGTGAGACCACCTTCCTTCTGCGCAAGCAGGGCCTCGCGGCCCTTGAAGGACGGTTTCTTGAAATCGACGGCGAAGCCGTATCCGGCCTCGATGGGGGTGATTTCCTCGGATATTTCGTGCCCATAAAGCGGCAGGGCAGCTTCAAAGCGCAGCGTGTCGCGCGCGCCGAGGCCGCAGGGCGTGACGCCGTCCCGCTCGATGAGTCCGGCGAAGAGTCTGCGAACGGGTTTATGATCGCCGTAGATTTCGAATCCATCCTCGCCGGTGTATCCGGTCCGCGAAATCAGGAACTCTTCGCCCTCGACGTCGAAATAATCGAAGGTGAACGGCCTGAGGGCGGAAAGGTCCGCTTGAATGCGGGTCTGAAGCACGGCTTCCGCCTGCGGGCCTTGCAGCGCGACCTCGCTGTAGTCGTCGCTCGCATCCACGACGGCGGCATCAAAGGTGTTCTGTTTGTTTAGCCACTCGAAATCCTTATCCTTGTTGGCTGCGTTGACCACGAGCAGATAGGACTGGTCGTTGACCTTGTAGATGAGCAGATCGTCGACCACGCCGCCGCTTTCCATGCAGAGGAAGCCGTAGACAATCTGCTTGGCGGTCATTGATTGGATGTTGTTGGTGTAGACATGATCGAGGAACTCCGTCGCTTCCTTGCCATAGACATGGAGTTCACCCATGTGCGAGACGTCGAAGACACCGGCCTTTTGCCGGACCGCGTGGTGTTCTTCCTTGATCGATGTATACTGGATGGGCATTTCGTAACCTGCAAACTCGACCAGCTTCGCCTGCAGGCGGACATGTTCAGGGTGGAGGGCTGTTTTCTTCATGGCGGGTCATCCTTTCCTCAATGCTTCGAGCACGCGGCGAGCGGCGTGCTGAAAGCCCTAACAATTCCTAATTATAGACCATAGCATGCCATTTCGCAAGACACACGGAGGGGTTTCAAGGTTTTTCACGGAGGTGTTGCGCCTATACACCCCATAACGTGTGTGATAGAATGAATGTAGCGAACGGAGGGACAGGAATGAAGTCGATGGACTGGACCCGTGACACGCTCATACAGCTGATCGCGTTAGGTGTCTACGGCGGAATCTGGATAGGCGCGAACCTCATCACGCTCAGCATGAACCCGGAGCTTTTGACGTCGCTTTCCTATCATACCGCCAACGGCGCCATTTTGATTATCGGATCCATGTTCGTCATCTTCGGTTTCTCTTATTCACGAGGGCAGAAACGCCGCGCGTTTATTGACGATTACCAGCAAAAACTGAAGGAGCTCAGCTACTACGAAGAGCGGGTGAAAAGCCACAACAGCCTCCTCTTCCGCTTCATCGAGCACTCCCCCATGCCGGTGATGCTGCATGCGGAGAATCATCAAGTCCTGAAGCTGAGTGACTCGTTCATTAACAGCACGGGCTACAATCTCCACGATCTGCCGTCGCTCAAGGCGTTCGCCGAACGGCTCTTCCCCCGAAGAGCCCAGGATGTCTTCCAGCATTTCTCCCACAGCTACCGAACCGATGAACGAACCTACGACGGCAACTTCAAGCTGACCACGAAAGACCATACCGAGCTGCTGTGGGATTTCTACAGTTTCGGCGTCGGCCGCGACGAGCAGGGTCTGCAGATTGTCACCACCCTCGCTATCGATGTCACCGACCAGAAGCTCAAGGAAAAGGACCTCAAGCATCTGAGCTATCACGACGACCTCACCGAACTCTTCAACCGCCGTTATTACAACCTGTCCTTCAACCAGCATCGACACCGCAAGCAGGCCGGCATCATCCTCGCCGACATCAACAATCTGAAGCTGATCAACGACGTCTTCGGCCACCAGGCCGGAGACCGGCTGCTGATACGCTTCGCGAGACGGCTGAAGGAGCAGCTCCCGCGCAGCGCGACGCTCGCACGCATCGGCGGCGATGAATTCGTCGCCGTCCTCCCCCGTTTCAACACGCAGGAAGTTCAACAACTCATCGAATCCATCCGCACGGACTTCGAGACGGACCGCGAATTCTCTCCTTTTCAATCCGTCGCCTTCGGCTTTCAAAAAAACACGGCCGCGGACCTTCAGGATACGTTCGCGGCTGCGGAGAACATACTCTACGAAGACAAGATCCACCAGCACCACAAACACACGGGTATCATGGTGCGCGCCCTTCTTGAAAGGCTCTTCGAGCGTCAGTCCGAAACCGAAGCGCGGCTTGAACGCCTGCGGGACCTTGCGCTTTGCTTCCACGAACCCCTGCGTCTCGCGACCGGCGAGATGAGCGAGCTGCTCGGGCTGGTCCGCCTGCACGAGATCGGCAGCATCTCCTTCGGCCGGAACCATGCTGAGAGGGATACTCAGGAGTCCCACCGCCAGCATCCGGAGATCGGTCACCGCATCGTCAGCTCCTTTCCGAAGCTCAAGAACGTCGCCTACGCCATCCTCACGCACCATGAACACGTCGATGGCAGCGGCTTCCCCTTCGGACTGAAGGGGACGCAGATCCCCAAGACGGCCAGAATCTTCCGTTTGATCGACGACTACGACGCCCTCACGCAGAAACAGGAATTCTCCCGCGAAGCGGCCATCGCACACCTCAGAAAATACAAAGGCGTCCACTACGACGCGCGTTTCACCGACGCGTTCGTGGACGCCCTGCTTACGGATTCATGCCAGCAGTCGGGCTCGAACCGACACGGCCTCAGCGGCCACTAGATTTTGAGTCTAGCGCGTCTACCAATTCCGCCATGCTGGCCTGTCTGTGACCATTATATCAGAAAATGCCGGGTTTTCCACAGGAGAACCCGTTTTTACTGGTCTTGATTGGTTTCGTCCGCTTCACGGCTGTGCGGGCTTTCAGACTGCTGCTTTTCTTCCAGCGCCTGACGATAGGCCTCGTTATACTTGCACTCGAAGGTATTGATGATTTTCTCCAGGTGGTGCACCGTATACACTCTCGCCAGGTCTTCATCCTGATTGGCGATGGCGTGATAGATTCGACGGTGTTCGTTGATGCGCTCGTCGGTGGCGACCTCGTCATACGTCGTGCGCAGCCGCTTCTCAAGGACATCCCAGATAATCAGGTGGATATTGTAGAGGAAACGGTTCTCGCTATATTTGGCGATGATCAGGTGGAATTTCTTGTCCAGCTCGAAAAAGTCGTCGGCATCTTCGGAATGCGCCATGCGCTCGACAATCTTCCACAGGCGTCTGAGACCCTTTTCATCGATGTGCTGCGCGCAGAGCTGCACGCTCAGCGAATCAAGCGCGCGGCGGATCTCCATCAGTTCGAGATAATCGGTGTTGTGCAGCAGCGTCGGGGTGAAGACGGAGAGGTAATTGTCATTCTTCGGCTTGTGCACATAGGTGCCGCCGCCCTTCTTCTTGCGGACGAGGCCGATCGCGCTCAGTTTCTCGATGCCGGCGCGGACGCTGACACGGCTGACATCGAGGATCTCACCCAGCCTCGCTTCGCTCGGCAGACGCTCGCCTGGCTGTATCTCGCCGCTGATGATGAGTCCTTCGATGTAGTCGTAGACTTTTTGGCTTTTTGACTTTTTCATGGGAGGCGCCTCCTTTTCATGACGCATTATAGCACAGAGTGAAGGAAAGATAAACAACTTATAATACAACTTTACCCCGCCCAAAAGAAAGCCCCCGAGCGGGGGCTCCTTCATTCTTTACGGTCGAACTTGCACGTGTTGACACCGATCAGGCGATACAGCCCGCACCACGACACCGCCGCGGTGAAGCCTAGAATGATCGCCGGCAGCAGCAACCAAAGCCACGCGCCCTGCAGAATCGCCGCGATGACGATCAGCACGATCGCGAGGATGTAGCGGACGGCCTGGTCGACCTTGCCTACGTTGCGTTCCATCAGGTCACTCCTTTCTTGGTTTTCTCTTTCAGCTTACGGACAACGGATTTGGTTCGCCGCGGTCTGCAACGGGTCCCACACCGGCGAGAAGGGCGGGGCGTACGCCAGATCCAGCTTGGCGACGGTCTCGGCGTCCATGCCCGCCGTGATGAAGGTCGCGGCGATGTTGATGCGGTGGGCGACGCCGGCGGCGCCGACCATGTCCACACCGAGGATGCGGCAGTCCTGCTTGTCATAGACCATCTTGAGCCGCACCTTTTTTGCCCCCGGGTAGTAGCCCGCGTGCGAAGGCGCCTCGATGCTCACGCTCCCCGCATCAAAGCCCGCATCACGGGCGGCGGATTCGCTGAGCCCCGTGCGCGCGACCTCGAGGTCGAACGCCTTGAGGACGCTCGAGCCGATGACGCCGTCGAAAGTGACGTCCTCGCCGGCGAGAATCCGTCCCGCCAATCGGCCGGTCTTGTTCGCGTGCGTGCCGAGGGGGAGGTGCACGTCCTCGCCGGTGAGGCGATGCCGCACGCTCGCGCAGTCCCCGGCCGCATAGACGTCCTCGAGCGAAGTCCGCATCGAGGCGTCGATCCGGATGGCCCCGTTCGACAGCCGATCGATCCCCGTGCCTTCCAGGAAGGCGGTGTTGGGCCGTACGCCGAGCGCCTCGACGGCGAAGTCCGCTTCATAGCCGTTCCCAAGGTCGCTGTGGACAATGAAGGGGTCGTTTCCGTAGCTTTTCAGCCCTTCACCGGTGCGGACGTCGACGCCCTGATGAATCAGATGCGCCTCGACCGTCGACGCGATCTCGGCATCGAAAGCGGGTAGAACGCTGGCTTGCTTCTCGAGCATCACCACTTCCAGTCCACGCCCGCGCAGCGCCTCGGCGATCTCCACGCCGATGTAGCCGCCGCCGACGACGACCGCTTTCGAAGCGCGTTCCACCCAGGGCTCCATCCGCCGCATGTCGGCCAGATCGCCGAGGGCGAGCACCCGCTCGTCGCCACGGCCCGCGACATCGAGCCGGATGGGGGAGGCGCCGCTCGCGACGAGCAGCTTGTCGTATGTCCACCACTCGGTGGTGCCGTTTCTGCGGTCGCGGATCTCGACCTTTCGGGCTTCGCTGTCGAGGTCGATGGCCTCGTGTTCAAGACGCACATCCACGCCCCGCTTGCGGAACTTCTCAGCCGTGCGGGCGACCAGCTTGCTTTCCCTGTCGATCTCTCCTTTGAGATAATACGGCATGCCGCAGGCGCCGTAGCTGACATCGACGCCGCTTTCAAAAACCACGACCTCCGTCTTTGGTTTCAGTCGTTTGAGCTTGCTGGCCGCACTCATGCCGGCGGCGACGCCGCCGATGACGAGGACGCGCATGGTGATCCCTCCTGTCGTTATCTATCTCTATTATAGGGCAAACACCCGCCAGAGGCAAAGAAAAAGCGTCCACGGGACGCTCTATTCAAGTATGTGGACGCTGTCGCCGCCTTGGGTCTTGGCGGCGTACATCGCTTCATCCGAGCGCCGGATCAACGCATCGAAGCCATCCGTGACATGCGCAAGGTTCAACACGCCGATGGAAGCGGTGAGGCTCATCGTGCCGCCCGGGACGGGCAGGTCGCGCAGACTGCGGTTCAAACGCCTGGTATAGTCCAGAACCCCCTCATCCTTGCACCCCTTGAGCAGCACCACGAATTCATCGCCGCCGATGCGGTAGAAGGTGGCTGCTTCATCATCAAGCGAGCGGAAACGGCGGGCGATGCTCTGCATCACCGCATCGCCGGCGAGATGTCCGTGGGTATCGTTGATGCGCTTGAAACCATCGAGGTCGATGAACAAGGCATGGTAATCGGCGCGGGTGTCGATCTGCTCGAGGTGCAGGCGGAGGGCTTGTCGGTTGAAGAGCCCCGTCGGGTCGTCAAGGTGGGCGAGACGGAAGAGTTTCAGGGGATAAGGCTCGGATTCGCTCAGGTGCAGGAGCTCCCCGTGCAGCACGGAAGGTTCCGCTTCGAGCGGCTGGGTGCGCAGAAGCGCCCAGCGGACGGTCTCATGCCGGAAGGGGACGAGGAAGACCTGCGTGCGGTCGGCTTCAAGCTTGTCCCAAAGAAAACGCCGATAGTGCGGCTTGCCCGTGATGCGGGAGAAGCCGTTGTCGAAGGCGATGGCGGAGACAATCGTCCGCATGTCGAAGGAATCGTCCGCGGGAAATCCGAGGCGGGTCGGGTCGCCGACAAGGAGATGCACGCGGAAATCGGACGGCGAGCGCTCGATGAGAAATCGGAGCTCTCCGTCCGGATGGGGGCGTTGATGTCTGAATCGCTCGATCAGATGCTGCATAGCGACCCTCCTGTGACAATAACTCCATGATACAACCTGATCCATCACAAATCAAGAGCCGAACTGGGCGCGGTGCAGTTTGCGGTAGAAACCGCCCCGGGCCATGAGGCTCTCGTGCGTACCGGTCTCGACGAGCCTTCCCTGGCGAATGACCAGAATCTTGTCCGCCCGCTGGATGGTCTGCAGCCGGTGGGCGATGACCACGCTGGTCCGCCCTTCCATGAGCAGGTCGGTGCTTTCCTGGATCTTCTGCTCGGTGCGGGTGTCGACGTTGGAGGTGGCTTCATCAAGGATGAGCAGATCCGGCTGTGAAAGCATCGTCCGCGCGATGCTGATCAGCTGCCGTTCACCCTGCGAGAGGTTCTGCCCGCCTTCGTAGACGAGCGTCTCGTAGCCTTCGGGCAGCTTGACGATGAAGTCATGCGCATTGGCGAGCTTCGCGGCGTGTTCGACCGCCTCCCGTGACGCGGTGAAATCTCCGTAATGGATGTTTTCGAACACCGTGCCCTTGAAGAGGTGCGTATCCTGCAGCACGATGCCGATCCGGCGGCGGAGCTCGTCCTTCTTGAGCGAGCGGATGTCTGTGCCGTCTATGCGGATGGTGCCCGCATCGAGGTCGTAGAAGCGGTTGAGCAGCTTGATGGTGGTCGTCTTGCCCCCGCCGGTGGGACCGACGATGGCGATCAGCTGGCCGGGGTCGGCTTCGAAATCGATGCCTTCAAGCACCGGCTCCTCGGTATAGCCGAAAGTCACACTCTCGAAGTCGATCGCCCCCTGGAAGGTCTCAAGGGTTCCATTGCCGTCCGCTTGATACTCATCCGGGGCGTCGATGAGCTCGAAGACCCGCTCGGCGCCGGCTACGCCCTGCATCAGCTGGTTGAAAAGCTGGGCGAGGTTGCTGATGGGGATGATGAACTGCCGTGAATACTGGCTGACACCGGCGATCTCGCCGATGGTGACGAACGACGCCGAGACCGCAAGGTGCAAAAACGCGCCGATGCCGATGACGGCGAGGAAGATGACGTTGTTCATGAAATGAATGAACGGCCAGATCAAGCCCGCATAGAACTGGGCCATGAAGCCCGCCTTCTTCAGCTGGTCGTTCTCTTCGCGGAATTCTTCGGTGAAGGCGGCTTCCTGGGTGTAGAGCTTGACGGCTTTCATGCCGGAGATATTCTCTTCGACGATGCCGTTGAGCCCCGCCAGGTGGGTCTGCTGCTGCTTGAAACCTTTGCGGGTCTTCTTGGAGATCTTCACCGTGAAGAGGACCATCAGCGGGAGGAAAAGAATGACGACCAGCCCGAGCGCCCAGTTGAGATAGAACATCAACCCCAGCGCCCCGAGGAGGACGATCGAGGAGTTGATGGTCTCCAGCACCGTCTGCCCCAGCGAGTTGCTGATCAGCTCGACATCGTTCGAGAGACGACTGACGATGTCACCCGAACCTTTTTCATCGAAATAGCTGACCGGTGCTCGAAGCAGCTTGCCGAAGGCGTCCTTCCGCAGGGATTTCACTACGCGCTGCGAGATGCGGACCATCACGAAGCGGGAGACGAACCGCACGACGCTGCCGGTGAGTGCGAGTATGATGATGAGCACGCCGATGCGGTAGACGCCCTCGAAATCGTCAACCAGGATATATTCGTCGAGCGCGATGCTGAAGAGCACCGGAACCAGCAGCTGCGCGAAAGTCGCCAGCATCAGCGTCAGGGTGATGAAAAGCAGGGCGAAACGGTAGACCCCCATGTAGGAAAGCAGCCGGAAGATGGTCTTTCGGATCTGCTTCGGCTTCGCTGCGACGTGTGAACGTGCGCCCCGGCTCATCTGCGAAGGGTCCGGTTTCTTCCGCAGCTTCGATTTCAGTTCGCTCTTGGTATAAAGTCGTCGTCGCTCAGCCATCGAGACCGCCTCCTTCGAAGCCGATCTGGCTCTTGACGATCTCCTGATAGACCGGGCTGATCTCAAGCAGCTCCTGGTGGGTGCCCACCCCATCGGGGCGTCCTTCATCGGAGAGGACGAGGATGCGGTCCATGCGCCGGACCGTGGCGACTTTCTGAGAAACCATCAAAAGCGTCGGGGCGTGTTCGAACGCGTCCAGGTTTGCAAGCAGCCGGCGCTCGCTCTCGGCGTCGACGGCGCTGGTGGCGTCATCGAGGATGAGAATCGGCGGCTTGCGGATAAGGGCGCGGGCGATCGAGAGGCGTTGCTTCTGTCCGCCTGAGAGGTTGACGCCCTTCGCCTGCACGAGGTGGTTGTAGCCTTCCTCGATCTCTTCCGAGAAATCCTTGAGCAGGGCCCCTTCCGACGCTTCGTCAATGGCGTCAAAGTCGGCCTCCTCCCGACCCTGGCGGATATTGGTCGCTAGCGAGCCGCTGAAGACAATCGCGTTCTGCGTCACGAAACCGATCTGCCTTCGCAGCGCGGGCAGGTCATAGCGCGTCACGGAAATGCCGTCGATTTCGACACGGCCCCGTTTGACATCATAGAGCCTCGGGATGAGCTGCACCAGGCTCGATTTTCCGCTGCCGGTACTGCCGATAATGCCGATGCGCTCTCCCGGAGCGATATCCAGACTGACACCGCGCAAGGCCAGATTGCCATCGTCCCCGTAGCCGAAATCCACATCGTCGAAGCGGATCCGCCCCTCGATGTCACGTACGATGCCGTCATCGGGATTTCTCAGCTCGATCTTCGCATCGAAGATTTCGTTGATCCGCGCAGCACTGACGTTGGCCCGGCTCAAGAACACCATGACCATGGCGAACATCATCAACCCGATCAGAATCTGCTGGCTGTATTGGTTGAAGGCCATGAGGACGCCCACCTGGGGGATGCCGGCGGCGCTGATGAAATCGCCCTGCTGCATGTAGTAGCTGCCGAAGACGAGAATCATCGCCACGCCGACGTTGAAGATGAGGTTGATGGCGGGGTCGGCGAAGGCCATGACGGTCTCGGCGGCGGTATTGGCCTGCCGGTAGTTCTCGTTGCGCCCTTCGAACCGTTGCGCCTCATGGGGCTGCGAGACGAAGGACTTGATGACCTGCGGGGCGTTGGCGTTTTCAAGCACGACATTGTTCAGATCATCCAGCGCATGCTGGACCTTCTTGAAGCGCGGGTAGGCATGGTACATGATCAGACCCACGGCGAGGATGAGCAAGGGAATGGTGATATAGAAGACCTGGCTCAGTCGAAGACTCGTGCTCAGCGCCAGCATCAGCCCGATGATGATCATCAACGGGGCCCGGATGACAATCCTCAGCATCATCGTGAAGAACATCTGCACACGCAGCACGTCATTGGTGGCGTTGGTGATCAGGCGGCTCTGCTTGAAATCGTCGACGTTCTTGAACGAGAGTTCCTGGATGCGGTTGAACAATTCGAGTCTGAGATCGGCGGTCGCATACTGGGAGATATACTGCGAGGTGTACGCATTGGCCACGCCCGCGGCGATGCCGAGAAACGCCAGCGCCAGCATCATGAGCGAAATACGCAGCACGGTGTCGAAATCCCTAGCCGGGAGCGCCTCGTCGATGATTTCAATCATCAAGAACGGGATGAAGAAACTCACGAACACCTGCACGACCATGGTCGCAACTGCAATCATGACGTATTTGCGGAAGGGCGCGATGTAGCGCATCAAGCGGAGGATACTACTCATGCTCGGTGGCCCGGCTGCCTTTTTCAATAATCCCTACATAGAAAAGATAATCCCGTCTGGCCTCTTCGTAGGTCGCATCTTCACGCACGATCTTGTTGATGAGCTTCATCTTGATGTGCGTCAGCAACCGAAACAGCTTGAGGCGTGAATCCTCGTCGTGATGCGCGATCACGCAAGTATCGAGCGCTGTTAGAATCTTGCGATGAAAGCTGTCCCGGCGCTGATGGAAGTAATCGTGACCGAGCGAGAAGGCACTGCGCTCTTTAAAAAACTTCTGCATGAAGGCGAAGTGGTCGGAATCCCGCATGTGCCGATAATCCCTCTCGAAACTGTCCTTGAAGAATGCGAACACACCGGGCGGCGGCGTGTCGATACTGGCGAGGACATGCCGTTCATAATCTTCAAGCAAGGTATCGAAGAGGTGCCGGTACAGATCGTCCAGCCCCTCGAAGTACTGATAGAAACTGCCCCGGGGAATCTTCGCGCGACGCACGATTCCCGTGATGGTGATTTTCTCGTAGGGTTTTTCTAGGAAAACCTCCTTCGCGGCTTCCAGAACGCGTCGTTGTTTGGCAGTGGAAAGCTTCTTGAACGTTTCACTCGGCATGGTATCCGCTCCTTGTTCATGACAATTTGTCACCTGGATGGGCAAAAATAAAACCTACCGCCGTAGGTTTTATTTCTTCCTTAACGTGCCATCGGCCTTGTACACCAGATATTCATATTGCTTTTCTTTTGCGTAGTCAATCGCTTCTTTCTGATACTTGAAGATTTTCTCCGGTTCGTCCGCACCATCGGCAAGCACCTGCCAGCCTTCGTCGTGCTTCTGGATATGATACGTCGTCGGCTGTGCGGATGCTTCTTCCGAAGGTTCATCTTCAGACGCTTCGGCCGCAGCTTCCGCTGCCTGATCGCGTTCGACCTCGGATTCGAAAGTCTCCTCCGCTTCCGTCTCTTCCATCGAGTCGATTCCCTCCAGCTCACGTTCGACATCCTCCAGCGTCACTTCTTCTTTCGGCTGTCTCTCACGCTGCTGAGCGGACTGCTTCTTCTGCTGCGGCTTCTTCTTGAAAAGCCGTTTCAAGAACCCCATGACATCGCTCCTTCCAGATTCATTTTAAAACCTTTACTTAATTGTACCATGATGAACGTCCGAAGGCAATTCCTGTGGCGTCGTCAAGATGTTTCGTCTGCGAACGTTTCAATGACTTTCTGCATGGTCAGGGGCTTGTAGAAGTAATATCCCTGTGCGTAATCAATCGGGAGATCGGAAAGCGCCTCGTAGTCCGCGCGTTTCTCGACACCTTCGATGACAAGGCTGAGCTCGAAGCTCTCGGCGAGCTTGACCATGGACGTGACCAGCCGTTGATTGGTCTTGTTGTTCGCGATGTCGCGAATGAAGGTCTGATCCACCTTGATATGGTCGATGACGTTGCGGGAGAGGCGCACCATCGAGGAATAACCAGTCCCGAAATCGTCAATGGCGACCTTGAGGCCGAGCGCACGAAGATTGGAGATGAACGTCGCCTCCGCCTCGAGTCCTTCGGGGTCGTTGGTCTCGGTGAACTCGATGATGAGTTCGCCGGCTTCGAGGCCGTTGGCCTTGAGTGCGGCTTCGATGGTGGAGAGAAACTCCGGGTTGTGGATTTCCTTGCTCGAGATGTTGATCGAGAGAAAATCCACCGGGACCCCTTTTGATTTCATATGGGCGAGCGCCTTGCATGCGCGTTCAACAACGTAGCGGTCGATCTCCTCCATCATGTTGTAGCGCTCGGCGTAGCCGATGATGTCCTGCGGGAAATGCAGACGATGCTTATCATGGATGCGGATCAACGCCTCGAAGCCGCGCATCTTTCCATCCGCCCAGGAGACGGTCGGCTGGAATTCGAGGTGGAACCGTTGCTTCTCGATCGCTTCCCGAATCGCCTGAAACATCTCGAACGAATCCTGCGAAACATGCTTGAGCTCCGAAGAATAGCGGGCGACGCGATCCTTGCCGCGACGCTTGGCCTCGTGGGAGGCCAGCTCGCTTCTAAGCAAGACATCGTAGAAACGGCTCTGGTCGTCGGCGACATCGTAGCGCCCCACCGACACCGTCAGACGTATCTCGTGGCCGTTTATGCTTACAGGATCGCGGAACGCATGCTGCAAGCGCCTGCTGAATGCTTCCTCCTGGTCCTCTTCTGTCGGGTTCAAGATCAAAAAACGGTCCGAATGGACGCGGTACACATGCCCGTGCTGCTTGCACACGGCATGCAGCCTCGCCGCCGCGCGTTTGAGCAGTTCGTTGGCGATGCGGTGACCGAAAAGGTCGTTGTAGTTCTTGAAATTGTCGATGTTCACGTAATACAGCGACACATCCCGATCGAACGAAACGAGGATGTCATGGAAATATCGTTCGAGATACGTCGTCTTGCGCAGTCCCGTCAGGTCGTCTTCATAAAGCAACCGTCGATAGCGGCGGATTAACCGCTGACGATACAGGCTCACGCCGATGTGCAGCAACAACGCCACAGCGAGAATAGCCGCAAGTATCAACAAATATAGATCAGGCATCCCAGGCATGGCGGTCCTCCTTCATGTTCACAAGTCGATCAGGAAATTGTCCGGGTCGGGGAAGGTCTTGAGCCCCTTGTTCATCTCGCGGAGTGCCTTGCGGTCCGTTTCATCGAGCGCGAAATCGAAGATGTCGATGTTCTCTTCAATTCGTTGCTTCGTAGCGGATTTGGGGATGGGGACGATCTCCCGCTCGAGCAGATAACGCAGCGCGACTTGAGCAGGGGTCTTTCCGTGCTTCTTCGCCGTCTCGAGCAAGGTCTCGTCTTCAAGAAGCTCCTTGACACGGCTGCTCATCAACGGGGCATAAGCCTCCAGATAGATATCGTTCATCATGCAGAATTCCTGCAGGCGTTCATTCTGCAGCCGAAGGTGCGTCTCGACCTGATTGACCTGAGGGGCGATCTCGGCGTGTTCAAGCAGATGTTCGAGATGGTGGAACGAAAAGTTCGACACCCCGATCGTCCGGGTCCGGCCTTCGAAATAAAGACTCTCAAGCGCCCGATAGGCCCGCAAGTTGCGCTCATCCTCCGCAGGCCAATGGATGATGTAGAGATCCACATAATCCAGACCCAGCCGCTTGAGCGAAGCGTGCAGCGCCCGGCGCCCGGACATATATCCCAGGTTCCCTTTCCAGAGCTTGGTGGCGACGAACAGCTCCTCGCGCGGAACGCCGCTGTCGCGAACCGCCCGTCCGACGGCTTCCTCGTTGCCGTACGCCTCGGCGGTGTCGATCAAGCGGTAGCCGGCGTCAATCGCGTGCCGGACGGATTCATACGCCTCTTCATCTTTCGTGCGGAAAGTCCCGAAGCCGATCACGGGCATCTCCACACCGTTGTTCAGGGTGATAGTCTTCATGTTCTCATCCTTTCTATAATTTCCGGTGATAGCTGCTCTTCAAAGCATCCATTCCAGACCGCCTCGCGGGGAAGCGCCGCGATAGAGCACACGGCCGTCTTTCTTCAAAACAGCCTGCACGACAGCTTCCAGACTCTCCTCGACATCACGGTTCATCTTCCCACCGGCGGCGGGTCCTCTGAGCGTCACCCTCCGACCGCTTTGCAGCGAAAGTGCTAACGACAACCCGCCGCGGGAGCATTCCATCCACCCCTCGCCGGATGAAAACCTGGCGCGGTTATAGGTGCTGAAGCGATAATGGCGGCCATTGTGGGTGAAAAGTGCGAAGAAACCGAACGGTTCATAGGAGAGAAACGGCATCGTCCCGCCGGCGGTCGACAGCGCGGCCCCTTCCGGGAAAGCATTCGCCTGCAGCCAGAACCACCGACGCGGGAACGCCCGTCCGTAGGTCTTTTCAAGATAGGCAGCCCCCTCGAACGGCCGGGCGTCCACAGTACCGGTCGCCGTCGCATCAAGCATGAGCACATCCTGATAACACTGCAGGGGCAGATAATGAAGCGGACCCATCGCGGACTTTCCGGGATCCGTGCGGGCGCTGAAGGCGACCCGCGCCGACAGGGCGGAATCCTCTATCGCGAGGGAGAACGGGGTCAGGATGTTCGGCCCGATACGTACGTAGTCCGCACCGGCTTTGAACGCTTCCAGCGGAAAACGGCGGTATTTCACCCATCCGGCCTCGCCATCGAAGAAATGCAAAAAGGCATGCGGGTCCGATTGATCATACGTGAGGGCGAAGATGGCGGCGAGATTCCGCTTCTCGTTGTGAATCCGCACATACCAGCCTTCGAAGTAGTTGCGTTTGCGTTTCCGCGCAAAGGGGAAACCCTTATTCTTCATGACGGCCTCTCCACCATTCTTTCAGCCGATAGGCTGCACGATTGCCGATACCCACAAGAAACAACGCATCGAAGAACAGAAGATAAAACGGAATCAGCACATACTGCAGCAGATGCTGGCGCATGTATGGGTGGAAGACCCACCAGAAGGCAACATGAACCACCACCAGCAGCCCCAGGTTCAACCACGTAAAATCGAGCACGATGAACACATAGAACAGATGCAGCGACAACAGCAGCAGCAACATCCTCCGGATGCCGCTGTTTCGACGGCGACGGACGAAATCATGCAGCCATCGCGTGAGGAAGGGGCGCATGCGCGTATCCCTGTCGTGCTTGCGAAGGGCGCCCTCGTGGTGGATGTGAATCAGGTTGATGTTCTTTTTCGCGAGCCGCTCTTCAAAGGCGTCGACGGCATCGTAGGGAGTCTGGTGGAAATCCGCGAGTTCGAAGGTCTCCCGTTTGATGGCGAAGAAGGAATAGTTGAGACTGTCGCTGTCGATGTTCATCTCGCGAAAGATATCGAAGAAGAATTTGTACCCTTCCTTTGGCGGGCGGAACGGATAGGTCTCCTTGAGCGTGTAGACCTGATGTTCGACGAGGTTGTTCGCGATGTGGTCCAGCAGCTTCGCACTCTCGAAATACCGATCGACGGCCATGAATAAGAGATACTCCTGGGTCGCTTCGCGGTATCCCTTCCGATAGGCGACGTTCAAGGCGCTGATATCATCCGGACCGTTCCTGCTCTCAGCCGTCGTCTCGAGAATCGTGACGTCCGGGTCGTAGCGGGCGTCAATGGCGCCGTTGACACCGACAAAAATGAATTCATGCTTGGAGTGTTTCGCGAGTTCGAGGAGGTTGTCGATGGAAGCATCCAGCCTGGTAATGGCCACGATGACGCTCAGGCGATGGTCGTTCTTATAGAAAACAAGCGCCTGCGAGCGATAGCGCATAGCGTGGTCGATGAGGACGAGCATCACCAGGATGAACACCAACAGATACATCAGGACCCCCTCCAATGCTTAGTTGTATTATACAACACGCACCAACGGGGCGCAAACGAAAATAACGCCCCTGCGCGTTGCACAGGGGCGTCGGCTTACTGGTCCTCGTATTGGAGCTTGTACAGCGTGTAGTAATGTCCGCGCTGTCTCAAGAGCTCCTGGTGGTCGCCCTGTTCGATGATCTCACCATGCTGCATGACAATGATGTTGTCGACATGCTGGATTGTGGAGAGGCGGTGGGCGACAATGAGCATCGTACCGATGTTCATCATCTTCTTGAGGGATTCCTGGATGATTTCTTCCGTTTCCGTATCGATGTTCGCAGTCGCTTCATCGAGAATCATGATGCGGGGATTGTGAACCAGCGTCCGGGCGAAGCTGATCAGCTGCCGCTGCCCGGCTGAAAAGTTGTTGCCGCGCTCGCGCACCGGTTCGTAATAGCCGTTGGGCTCCTTTTCAATGAAGCGGTGGGCGTTGACGTAGCGGGCGGCCTGTCGGACGTCTTCTTCTGTCAGGCTGTCCTCCCGCAGCGTAATGTTGGAGAGGATTGTCCCGCTGAACATGAAGACATCCTGCATCATCTGCCCGATGAATGAGCGTAGGTTCGCGATCTTGATCTGGCGGATGTTGATGCCGTCAAGCAGAATCTCGCCGTGCTGGATGTCATAATCGCGTGTAAGCAGCCGCAGAATGGTCGTCTTGCCGGCCCCGGTCGCACCCACGAGCGCAACGGATTCGCCGGCCTCGACCTTGAAGCTGACATCCTTGAGCACCCATTCATCCTCTTTGTAGGCGAACCACACGTTACGGAACTCAATCTCGCCCTTGACGTCCTCAAGTTCAATCGCTCCAGGCTGATCGAGCACCGTCGGCTGTTCATCGAGAATGGCGAAAATTCTTTCACTGGAGGCGAAGGCCTCCTGAATGACGTTGAACTGTTCCGCAAGCTGCTGGATCGGCTCGAAGAACCGCCGCAGGTAGTTGTAGAAGGCGACGAGCGTCCCGACCGTCAGCGTGCCCGCGATGACTTGCATGCCGCCGAAATAGAAGATGATGATCGTCGCCGTCATGAAGAGCATATACATCGTCGGGCGGTAGATGGCGAAGACGAGCAGCTGCCGGAGTTCGCTACGCTTGAGGGCGGTGTTGCGCTCATCGAACTCTTCGTGCTTGTCTTGTTCCTTGTTGAAGATCTGCACAACCTTCATGCCCGAGAGATGCTCGGAGAGGAAACCGTTGATCCAGGAGGTGTTCGCCCGGACCCGGCGATAAGCGATGCGGGCGAAGCGGCGGAAGATGAAGCTGAACAGCACGATGAACGGCATGATGATCATGACCATCCCCGCCAGCCGGGCGTTGAGGATGAACATCGCGCTCGCGATGCCGACCACCATGAACAAGTTGCGGAACACGTTGACAAGCACATCCGTATACATCTCGTTGAGCTTATTCGTATCGTTCGCGACCCGCGTCACGAGTTTCCCCGTGGGGACCTTGTTGAAGTATTCGATGTCCTGACGCTCCACGTGGGTGAAGGCGACTTCCCGCATGTTGTAGATGATCGACTGGCCCGCTTTCTGCAGAATCATGGTCTGCAGGTATTCAAGGACGGCCGCGGCGATCACCGAAAGGACGAAGACGGTCAGGATGATCGACAACCGGGAGATGACTTCGCCGAAATCCGCCGGCGCTTCGCTGATCACATCGACGCTTCGGCCGATGAGGAACGGCTCCAGCAGTTGAAAGCCGACGGCGAAGATCATCAGGGTGAACGTCAGGACGAAGGCGCCCACGTAGGGGTTTGCGTAGGAAAGCAGCCGCTTGATGATGTCCTTGTCGCTGTAGGTGTATTGTCGTTGGTCTGTATCGATGTCGTACATTCAGGACACCTCCGCTTCTTCTTCAAGCTGCTGACGGTCGACGAGTTCGCGGTAGAACGCGCACCGTTCGTAGAGTTCTTCGTGCGTCCCCACATCAAGCACGCGGCCTTCATCGATGACGACGATCTTGTCGGCGCTCTTGACGGTCGAGACCCGGTGGGCGATGATGATGGTCGTCTTCCCTTTGCGGACCGTGCGCAGATTGCGAAGGATTTTCTCTTCGGTGCTGGTATCGACAGCGGAGACCGAATCATCCATGATGAGAATCGGCGGGTTCTTCGCGAGCGCCCGTGCGATGGAGACACGCTGCTTCTGTCCGCCGGAGAGCGTGACGCCGCGTTCACCGATGATGGTGTCGTAGCCGTGCTTGAATTCGGCGATGTTGTGGTGCACATCGGAGAGTTCGGCGACCTGCTGGACATGGTCGAGCGGGGTCTCGTCCGCATCGAGGCCGAGCGCGATGTTGTTCTTGATGGTATCAGAGAAGAGGAACCCGTCCTGCGGAACGTAGCCGATGTCCTCGCGGACCCTCTTGATGGGGAGTTTCATGATGTCGTAGCCATCAAGATAGAGCATGCCCTCTTCCAGGTTGTACAGCCGCAGCAGCAAATCCACGATGCTGGTCTTGCCGCTACCGGTGCGACCGAGGATGCCGACCATCTCGCCGGCCTCGACGTTGAAGGTGATGTCCTTGAGCACTTCGTCCTCGGCCTGTTCATCCGGGTATTTGAAATACAGATGGTTGAATTCGATGTTGCCCTCCAAGCCGTCGATCTGGATGACATCGTCAGGGTCTTGGATTTCGACGGGCTCGTCAAGGAACTCCTCCACACGCTGCAGGGAGGCCTTTCCGCGGCTGCGGACGTTGATGATCATCGAGATGGCCATCATCGGCCAGATCAACATATTGAAATAGGCGATGAACGCCACGAGGTCCCCGAGCGTGAACGGATCGGCGGTTCCCCGTGTGAGGTCGACCAGCTGGGCCCCGAAGGCGATGATGAGCACAAACGACAGCGAGACGATCGCGCGGACCGAAGCCCGCATGAACATCATCATGCGGACGAAGCGGATGTTCTTGTCCTTGGCGTTCTGGTTGTATTTCAAGAAATTCTTGATCTCGTGGTTCTCTTTCACGAACGCCTTGATGACGGCAATTCCGGAAAAGCTTTCTTGCACGACGTCACTGAGATCTTCAAAGGCCTTCTGCGCTTCGCGGAAGCGCTGGCGCATCTTGTTGCCGATGACGATGCCGATGATCGCCACGATTGTGGCCGGCACGACGAGCACAGCCGTCATCCGGAAATCCAGCATGAACATCCTGCCAAGCACCAGCACGCCGAGGAAGATGGCGTCGATGGTCATAATCATTCCCGGTCCGATCGCCCGGCGGATGGCTTCAATGTCGTTGATGAAAAGCGCCATGAGACCGCCGACCTTGCGCTCGGAATAAAAACGCGCAGACAGCTTGAGGGCATGGTCGAACATGTCATCCCGCAGCTCATAGGTCATGCGGCGCGAACCGCCCATGATGCCGATGCGCCACAGAAAACGACCGACGATGATCAGCACCGTGATCAGCACGAGCGTCAGGAGGATATTGGTCACGGCCTCCCGAGCTTCGGCGGCGCTACGTTCACCGGCACGGAATTCTTCGAGGCTGTCGACGAGGTCGCCGATAATCACCGGAATTTCCAGCTGGGCGAGGTCGACGACGAGCAGGCTGACAATCCCGAGCAGAAACAGCGGGAGGAACTTGATGTAGTAGCGGTTAATGGCTTTTGAAAACATCATGATGCATCTTCTCCTATCTTGTCGAACAGCTTGATCAGCGTCGCGAGGTCATCATCCTCAAGGCGGTCGAAAATCTTTTCAAGCGCGCGGTCGCTTTCCAGCACGTTGGTTTTCGCGAGCAGTTTGCCTCTCTCGGTCAACGTGATCTTGAACACGCGGGCATCTTCCGCGCAGCGCGTCTTGCGGATGAGTCCCGCCTCGGAAAATTTTCGTACCACTTCGGTGACGGTGGGTTTCGAGAGTGAAAACGCCTCGGCGAGGTCGCTCATCGTCAGCTCACCGTGGCGGTCGATCTCTTTTAAATATTTGAACTGCCGTTCCGTCATGCCTTCCAGGTCCAACTCTTCGTAGACCTCCCGGCAGCTTCGAAAATACATCCTGAGAAAGGCGTTGAACGACTTTCTGACCCGTTCCTTGTCCATGAAAGGACCCCCTATGCGCCGTCGATAGTTAGTTAGGCTTTACCTAATTATTATACGGTTCTTGTGCGGCATGTCAATATGTTTACCGAAAAAAATGAAAAAGGGGCCGCCGAAGCGGCCCCCTGTATCAGGAGCGTCTCTTGAGGAAGATCAGGGTCGACAGACCCGCGAGAGGTAGTAGGAGGTAGATGGCACGGAAGCCGCCTTCCGCTGTTTCGGGTTCCTCCTCGGCGATTTCAATGTCCACGCCGTGCAGCATGCGTTCGCCGTCACGATTCAGAAACTCGACTTCGTAGCGATAGCTTCCAGCTTCGCTGCCGGCGCCCGTGTACTCATCATGCACGACCTCATGGGCGATGGGATTGAAGGCTTTCACTTCAGGGTCCCCCTCCAGACGGGCAAGAATCTCACCCGAAGAGAGGGTGGTGCCGCCTGTGAGGATAATCCGCTCGTCGACATGGAAGACTGGCGGGACGTCATCGATGACATGGACGGTCACGGTGTGTTCGGCGGTGTTGCCTGAGCTGTCGGCCACACCCAGGATCAACTCGTAGGACCCCGGAACATCGGCGACGACTTCGTTGCTGATGATGTAAAAATCATCGCTTGAGAGGTCACAGTGGTTGTCGCTAGGCGTGAACAGGCTGAACACCTCGGAAACGTCGAACGGCATCGTATAGGAACGTTCAAGATTGGAAGGCCCTTCTAAAGTGGGCGCGACATCATCGACGATGTAAACCGTGAACGTCTTTGTCGACGCATTGCCCGAAAGGTCCGTAGCTTCGAGGACAAGGGCGTATTCACCCACCCGGTCCTCGCCGTCGAAGGTCGCCTCGAGCACCTCGAGCGTAATCGAATCGGCCGGGGTGTGGTTGTCCGTCGCATGGAAACGCCCAAGAATCGTCTGCAGGTCGTCAGGGTCCGAGAGTTTGATGGTCGTCTCTTTTGGACCATGGATTTCAGGAGCGACCTTGTCTTCCACCTCAAGCGTCATACTCCACTCAGCGACGTTGCCGCTGCTGTCGGCGACTTCGAATTCCACCGTCGCCTCCCCAAGGTCGTTCTCCACTCCCGTGTACTCATCACGGCTAATCGTGAACGCCTCGAGCGAACCGTCGTGTTCGTCATAGAAGCTGAAATGCTCCGCGATCATCGCTTCAACGTCCACGGGGGCATCGACGTCGACCTTCAGCGTCGTCGGCCCTTCAATCACAGGCGGGATTTCGTCCTTGACCTGGATCGTCAGCACGAATGATGCGGTGTTGCCCGCCGAATCACTGACTTCCAGCGTGACATCATACTCCCCCACAGAGCTTTCGTTCCCCGTGTAGGCATCCTCGACCACGACGATGTCCTCGCTCACATCGCCGTCGATCTCATCATAGGCACTGATGTGCGCGTCAATGATCTCCTCGATGGACCGCCCTTCCTGATAGGAAGCAACCAACAGCCCGGACCCGTCAAAGACCGGCGGCGAGGGGGTCGGATACGGTTCATAGGCCGTCTTCTCGGGGCCTTCCTCGAGCATCATGCCTTCCAGCCCGTAGTGACTGAAGGCCATGCTGGCATAATCCTCGGAGAAATGCATGTAAAGCTCCTCATCAGACGCTTCGAACGTACAGGCGATTTTCTGATGGGATGCTGCGATGCATGTCTTTAGTTCGAAAGCATGCTCCTCGATGTAGGGCTCATCATTCCCATCCGTGATCCGGATGAGCCAGTTGAAGCTCTGGCTGTACATCGAGAACGTGTAGGTCCCGCCGCTTTCAACCAGGATGGGCTCCTCATTGTAGAAGGCGTTCTCACTCGAGCATCCAACAAAATCATCGGGATTCATCAGGTTTTTCCCTTCCGGTGCTTCGAGTGCGGCTGCGTCGTGAAGTGCGAACAAGCTGAGGCACATCACCACGGCAACCAGTGTCGCGAGTCTTTTCATCTGCATCACCTCGCCGTAATGATACACATCAAGGCGGGGGATTGCTAGAAAAAACCGGCGGAATCCACCGGTTCAGCTATGAAAGTTTCGAATGCGTTCAGCGAGGTCGTCGGGAACATCGACGATGGGGGAATGGCCGCTTTTCTCATAGACGACTGTCTCCGCCTGCGGCAAGGCAGCCACCGTCCGTTCGAACATGGCTTCGCTGATAACGGCGTCGGCCTTGCCATAGATGGCGAGGGTGGGGACATCGACGTGTTGTATCGAACCATCCCCCTGGGTAACGCCGTTGTGGTCATCCGTCATGTTGAACGTCAAGAGCGCCCAGTCGACATCGACCAGGTTCCGCTGCTTAAGCGTTTCTTCAATCGTTCGTTCCAGATAGGCTTCATCCGGTTTTTTGACGGTATAGATGGTGGCCTCCCAGACCTGCCGCATGAAATCGGCGTCGTTCTTCTCGAGGGCCTGAAGTATAGGAGCAACCTGCACCGGGTCTTGAGCAAGAGCTTCCTTGTCCTGATAAAGCTTGTCGGTCGGCTGCAAGGAGGCATCCTTTTCATAGATGGGAAGCCCTTCCGGTGCGCACGATTCAATCAGCACCAGCCGCCCGACCCGCCGGCCGCCTTTGGCAGCGAGCGCCATGGCCACGCCCCCACCGGTACTCCAGCCGGCGATTGTGGCGTTTTCAATTCCTTTTTTATCGAGGAATTCCGCAACGTCCTCGGCGAAATCCGCAAGTGAGTCTATCGGCTGATGATACGTCGAATCGCCAAAGCCTCGCAGATCCGGCGCGAGAATGTGATGATCCGTTTCGAGTTGCTGAATGAGCGGCTCATAATGCAGTGAACTGCTCATGTTCCCATGAATCAGCACAAGCGGACGCCCGCCCGGTTTTCCACGTTCTTGGTAGCCCAGCTTCTCGCCGTTGCTCAGGGTGAGAGAATGCTTTTCCATGCGTCAATCCTCCTTCAGGAGATCTGGTATTCGTTGCGGTCATCGGAGAGGAACCCCATGACCGATGCCGTAAAGAGCGCCGGTCTTTCATACATGCTCGCGTGCCCGCAGTCGGTGAAGGTCATCAGCTCCGCGTTCGGAATGCCTTCAAGCAACGTCTGCTGCTCCCTGGGGGGCGTGAGCAGATCATCCTCGGCGGCCACCACGAGCGTCGGCGCTTCGATGGCGTCCATCCGACCCCGGACGTCGTGCGATTCGGCGCTGTTGGTGAGCCGGATCATCGCATCCTGGAATCCTTCGTCCTTGAAAATCGGCAGCAGCTTCTCTTTTCTCGCTTCCATCCAGTCGTTTTCGCGGCTGTAGAAACCGTGCGAATAAATATAGGGGATCGTCACGTGATAATACGCCTCGCCGTCGCGGGAGCCGGCCACGCGGTTCCAGCCGCGACCCACGTCCCGCAGCCAGGGCGTCGTATAAGCGGCGGCGTTGAACAGCACCATGCGCGCGACGCGCGCCGGGTGCTGGATGGCGAACTGTAGGGCGACGCTTCCGCCGTAGCTGATGCCCACAAGGTGCGCCTTTTCCAGCTCAAGATGATCCAGAAGCGCCCGGAGCACATCGACCTGCAGCGCCTGCGTGTAGGTCTCCCCTTCGAGTTTCGAGGAAAGGCCTTGATCGAGCATGTCGAAGCGCACGACCCGGAAAAGCCGTGTAAAGGACGGAACAAACGCCTCCCAGCTCTTGTGCGACATCATGATGCCGTTGAGAATGATGAGCGTCGGCTTGTCCGCCTCGCCATCCACAGTATAGAAGACTTCTTTTCCTTTGTAGCGGAACGTGCTCATCGGATGTACCCCATCGCTTTGGCTTCCTCGCGCAATTCCTCGCGGAAATCGGGATGGGCGATGGAGATCAGCTTCTCGACACGCTCTTTGATGTTCGTCCCGCGCAGACGCACCGCGCCATACTCGGTGACGACATAATCCACGTCGTTGCGTGAGAGCGTCACGGCGGCGCCGGGCTTGAGCGTGGGGACGATCTTGCTGACGCGTTCGCGCTCGCCCGTCTCCTTGTTTCTGATGTTCGCCGTGGAATAGAGCGTGATGAAGCTCCGGCCGTTCTTCGCACGCTGCGCCCCGACCGCGGTATCGGTCTGACCGCCGGTGCCGCTGATCTGACGGGTGCCGACCGACTCGCTCGCACACTGACCGGTCAGATCCACTTCCAGCGTGGTATTGATCGAGACCTGGTTGTCGTTGTGGCCGATGACGCTGGGGTCGTTGACATAGTTTCCATCCATCATCATGACGGCGGGGTTGTCATCGATGAAATCGTAGAGCTCCTTTGTACCGAGCGCGAACGCGCAGACCATCTTGCCTTTGTGCAGAGACTTCTGCTTGTTGCTGATGGCGCCGGCCTTGTGTAGACGCAGAAAGCCGGTTGTGAGCATCTCGGTATGCACACCGAGGTTTTTCTTTTTCGTAAGTGCTTCAGCGACCGCGTTCGGGACGCCGCCGATACCGAGCTGGATAGTGTCGCCGTCATGGATGAGCTCGGCGATATGTTCGCCAATCGCCTCGTCTTTCTCCGTCGGTTTCGTATCGGGAAGTTCCGGCGCATCGTAATCGACATCGATCATGTAGTCGATATCGCTCTCGTGCACCTCAAGATCCCCGTGGGTGCGAGGCAGGTTGGGATTGATTTCGAGAATCACCGTGTCCGCCTGCTCGATGACGTGCTTTTCGTACACGTTCGAAAGCGAGAGCGAGACATATCCGTGCTTATCAGGCGGGGTCGCATTGCCGACATAGAGGTTGACATGCTTGTGGAAGGTGCGCCGGACACCGGCGAAATGCAGGTGATTGGGAATGAAGGTGATGTTGCCGTTCTTATACGCCTTGCGAAGATCCGGCGAAAAGAACCAGCTGTTGACGGTGAAGGTGTCCGCATATTTCTCTTCCAGCATGTAGGGATAAGGATAGAGCGGCAGACAGTTGTCCACGCTCACGCTGGAGACGCGGTCCGCGACCTCGTGTAGTCTTTGAAAGAAAGCGCGGCCTTCGGAAGCAGCCATGCCGCTTACGATATGATCGCCTTCCTTGACAAGTTTCAATGCTTCATCAAGTGTGATTTTTTGTGCCATGCTAGCCTCCTTGAAATGAGATGGGGCTCGGGCGGCGCAAAGCGCCGCCCGAAACATTTAGATTCTTAATCGAGTACGTCGTCGATGTGCTCCATCTCTTCAACAACTTCCAGATAGGGGACTTCGTCTTCCATGCCCATCTGCAGAAGCGCCATGATTTCCGTACCGAGGCGCTGACCGTCGGTATAATCAATGGGGTTGCCGAATTCATAGTCGAATTCTTCTTCTTCCATTGCATCAGCGTAGTTCTCCCAAGTGATCGCCTCATCCTCATCCATGAGCTCCAGGCCTTCCACAAAGACCATGGCAGCGATCCATCCGGCGATGCCGAATGTATCATCGAGGTACGCTTCTTCAACGTCGGCCATGACATCCCTGTAGTCTTGATAAGGCTCGGTGAACTCGCCGTCCTCGTCGACGGTGTCGACCCAGGCATTGGCATATACGTCGAAGGCGTCATAGACGCCGGCGACTTGCTCGGCCACTTGCTGGTTGGCGCATACGTAGCTAGTGAGGACCGGCAGGTCGTTGCCCTGATCTTCCAGCGCGAGGATGGCAGGTGTCGCTTCGAACTGATTGCTGCCGATGGCGATCATATCCAGATCTTCTTCATCGACAAGGAGCTGTGCGGCTGTGTCAAAGTCTCCACCAGCCACCTGCTGGCTGACGATGTTGACATCCTCATGCATGTCGGCTTCTTCCAGCATACCGGTCTGAATCTCTCGTCCGACATCATCTGTGACGGTGTAAAGCAGGCCGATGTTCTCAGCATCGAACGTGTCAATCGCTCTTCTCACCATCATGCGGCCTTC
>PULR01000041.1 GCA_003551005.1 Mollicutes bacterium | reverse complement strand
TTCGGGAATCCAGAGGCCTTGCGCGTTGTCATCGAAGTTCGTGGCGACTTCTTCATAATACCCGGCATCAAGGTCATCTTGATAGTCCGCGACGTTGTCCTTCCACATTTCAAGGTTCACATGAAGGTCGCCGTCCCGGAGTCCCTCGACGACGGTCGGGGTGGGAAGACCCGCGTTGATCTCTACTTCTTCCCCATAACCTTCCTCAAGTATGAATGCAGCAATCTGGTTGTGAAACATGTGGCTTTGCCAGGGTCCTTCGGCGAGCTGGATACGTTCATCCTCTGCACAAGCCGAGGCGGTGATGATAAGTGTCGCTGCTACGGTAAGCAGGAACAGTCTTTTCAAAGCTGTAAACATGGTTCAATCACTCCTCCTAATTTATTTGCAACCCTGATATTATCATAGGGTTGTCAGTTTGTAAAGGTACTGGGTGTTTCACGACTGACTCTCGGAATTTGTACGTCCGAAAAGCGCTCGTGTATTTTGAAAGACTTCGTTGCCGCCAAGTATGTAGAGTACTTGTCCGGCTTCTAAGGGCATTTTCGGATTCGGAGCCTGATAAAGCTGCCCGTCCATCTCGATGGCCAGCACGAGGCCGGCTGTTTCATTCCAGAATTGGATCTCCTTGAGGTTGCTTCCGAGGTGACGGTCCGTCGGTTCAAGGCGGAAGGTGAAGAAATCGAAGGGAAACACTTCGTTCTTCGATGTTTCCAGAAGGCGCTTTATATGGCGCTGCAACAACCTCTGCGTCCGCTCCGATTCCTCGAGCAGCTCAATAGTGTCGCGAAACAGCCGATAGGTCTCCGACTGCCGGCGGTATTGCTCGACATACATCTCGGCGGCTCTTCTGGAGACGACAAAGATGCCGCTACGGGGCTTGACCTCGACGACACCGAGGTTCGCAAGCAAACGCATCGCCTTGCGGACCGTTTCGCTTGAGACGTTGAATTCGCTCGCGAGCATCGAGCGGCCGCGAAGCTTGTCGCCTTCTTCGAGCTGATGAGAGACAATGCGTTTCGCGATCTCATTTGCTATGCTTTGATATCTAGCTTCTTTCTGCTGCAACTCAACCACCCCGCATCTTTTACAACCTAAATGATACTACCGGGTTGTCAGTTTGTCAAGGGGTTCTTAAAGAAAAAGGACGTCGATTCATTCGACGTCCAACAAAGCATCGAAAGCCAGCGTCATGCCTTCAAGCATGATGACGCGCGCGTGCACGTCGATGCCGACAATGCAGCCAAAGATGCGCCGTCGGCGGCCGTTTTCGAAATAAGTGAAGACAAGCGGCTCACCGGCCCGCCATCCTTCCTCGATCCGATACTGCATGGCCTGCAGATGCTCCTCGCAAAGCGTCGGCCTTGCTTCCTCAACCTTGCGGGCCTCCAGCTTTGAAAGCATTTCCCCGTATCCCTCCAGCGCGTCGAAGGGCAGCCACTTGAGCATCCCGCGGTCTTGGTAAACCTCAGCCACGATGACCGCCCACCAGTTCCGCACGGTCGTAGGCCGTGCCCTCGAGGTAGGACGAGAGGCGCATGACGCTTTTTCGTCCGAACCGCTCCCGCAGGGAGGAGATAGTGCGCATCAGGGACTGCTCGCGTCGACGGCTGCGTTCGAAGAGGGACAGCTGCTCGAAGGGGCGTCTGCGAGCGAGGTTGGTCGCCCGGACGCTCACGCGCCGGATGGGCAGCCCTTCGTAAAAGCGCTCGAACAGACCGAGGATGCTGTCCATGAGGCTTTGTTCGCTGTCCGTCGGCCACGCCAGGGACGACTGTCGGGAGAAGCCGCCGCCATAGGCGGCACTGTAGCCGATGTGCAGATGCACGGTCCGAGCTTCGCGCCGGAGGAAGCGTAAACGCTCGGCGACCTCGTCGACCATCTCCAGCAGCACGGTGAAAATCTCCGGAGGCTCGTGGTCGGAAAACAGCGTCTGGCCCACCCCGACACTGCGCTGCGAAGGGCCTGTTGGCAGCGGCTCGCTGATGATGGACTGATCAATGCCGTGCGCGTGGAAATACAGTTCATCGCCGATGATGCCGAAGTGGCGGCGGAGCTTGCTCCTGTCGAACGCGGCCACATCACCGACCCGATAAAGGTTGAGCTGATTGAGCCGGCGCTCAAGCCGCGCACCGATGCCCCACATCTCGCGCAACGGCTGCAGCGGCCAGAGATCCTGCGGCACGTCTTCGTAGCGCATCTCGGCGATTCCTTCAGCGCGGTGCTTGCTTTTGAGGTCGAGGGCCAGCTTGCTGAGCAGCAGATTCTCGCCGATGCCGCAGGCGGCGGGCACACCGCTGCGGCGACGGATTTCATCTAGAATCTCCTCGGCAAGGACCCACGGCGACCGACGATAATAGCTGCGATAGGGGGTCAGATCGAGAAACGCCTCGTCGATGCTGTACACATGCAGATCCTCCGGGGCGACGGTGTCGAGGTAGACATCGACGATGTCCCGCGAGACCTTCAGATAGTCCCGCATGCGCGGCGGCGCGACAATGAGTCCCTCGATGTCATCGGGGAGTTCGTAAAGGCGCAGCCGGGAGGGAAGACCCCGCTGTTTGAGATAAGGCGAGACGGCCAGGACGATGCTGCCGCTTCCGCGCGATTCATCCGCGACGATCAACGGCGTCGAGAACGGATCAAGGCCGCGGCGGACGCACTCGACCGAGGCGTAGAAGCTTTTCAAGTCGATGCAGAGTATGTCGCGATGGATGCGATAGGCTTTCGGCTCCACCTCGTCCCCTCCTCTTCTGTTGATCGGGATGGCTTCATTATATAAGGAAGGCCACCAGGAAAAAAGTGTTGACATACGCGAGGTGTCCTGAAAGAAAAGAGCCGCCCGCAGGACGGCTCTTTAAAAAAACTATGGATTCACTTCAAGCCCTCAAGAAAGTCACGGAAGGTGGACGGAAGTGGTGCGGACAGCCGGATGGAGCCACCTTCGGGGTGGGGGAAGGCCACCTCGGCAGCGTGCAGCAGCTGACCGCCCTCGATCGGGCGTGCCTTTTTGGGGCCATACAACGGATCGCCAATCACAGGATGGCCGATGTAGGCGAAATGGACGCGGATCTGGTGGGTGCGTCCGGTCGCGAGCGAGCAGGCGACGAGCGTGTGGCGTTCATAGCGCGTGTGCACCCGGAAACGGGTGAGAGCCTTTCGTCCACCCTCGACGACAGCCATGCGGTGGCGCTGCGTGGGATGACGACCGATGGGCGCGTCGATCTCGCCCTTGAGGTGGTCGATGACGCCAGCGACCAATGCCAGGTATCGGCGCTCGATGCGGCGCTCGCGCAGAGCCTCTTGGAGAAAGTCGCGGGTCGCGGGGTCCTTCGCAAGAATGAGCAGCCCGCTCGTCTCCTTGTCGAGGCGGTGCACGACTCCGGGACGCTTTGTGTCGTCAAAAGCCGAGAGACGGTCAAGCGCCACCTCGACGAGCGTCGTCCCTTCATACGTCGGCGTCGGATGCACCACGAGACCGGAGGGCTTGTTCACGACGAACAACCAGTCATCCTCATAGACAATCTCAAGCGGACGGGCTATAGAGGCGAGCCTGCGGGGGCCGCTCTCGACCTCGACGACAATGGTCTCACCGGCGGCGAGACGCCTGCCGGCCTTGCAGGTCTCTCCTTCGACACGCACCTCTCCCCCGTCGATCCAATGCTTCACCTGACTCCGTGTGACATCGGGAAACTTTGCGGCGAGAAAGCAATCAAGCCGCATGCCGGCGTCGTCGGCATCGACAAGGAAACGTTTATGCATCGGAGCCCTGACGCTGCCGGCGTCGATCGAGGACGATGAGATCGAAAGCGAAGAGCGCGATGCCGATCGTCAGACACATATCGGCGACGTTGAAGACCGGATAGTCGTAGGTGAACAGATAGAAGTCGAGAAAATCGATGACATATCCCAGCGCCAGACGGTCGATGAAATTGCCGATGGTCCCGGCGATCAAGAGCATGAGACCGGTAGTGTAGACGCTCCGTGTGCGGAAATCGCCATCCTTCATCAGAAAGCCGAACAACAGCAACGCGAAGATGGTGATACCGATCAGCGCCCCCATCGGCAGATCGATACCCCAGGAAGCACTCGGATTACGCACATAGGTCAATTCAAAGAAACCCGCAATCACCTCGCGGCTCTCCGTGAGGTTGAAGGTGCGCTCAATCAGCTGCTTACTCAGCTGATCGAGCGCGACAAGCAATGCAACACCGATGGATGTGTAGGCGATGGTCTTCTTCCGTTCCATACTGTTGCCTCCTACAGATAATCAGGGACATGACGCAAGGCGAGCGCCACGCCGATTAGAATGAAAATAGCCCCGAGCAGTGCGGCCTCGAGCCGCATCAGTCCATTCAGGTCCGCTCGGGCTTCAGGGTTGTAATAACGCAGGATGCGGTAGGCGAAGCTCGCGATGAGCGCGCCGAAGAGGCCCATCGTCACGACCATCGCCCCGGCGAGCCACTCCAGATAATGCACGTAAAGGAACAACAAATTCACCCAGAGCAGGAAAAGCGGCAGCGTCGAAAGCGCGGCGAATAGTATGCCGCCAAGCAGCGCGCGAAGCAGCTGTGATGCGTGAAAGTCCTCGATCATCCGCTTCACGTTCTGTTTGAACCAGTTCATGGGCCGTCCCCCTCGAGCAGATAATCCAGCGCCTCGCTCAAGGACTCGACGGCGATGAGTTCAATCTGCAGGTCAAGTGTCTGTTTCGTGTTCAAGGCGTCCTCGTAGTTCGACCCGGCCGGGACGAAGAATAGCTCGACGTCGTTGGCATGGGCCGTGATTAGTTTCTCCGGGATGCTGCCGACGGAGCCGACGTTGCCATCGGGATCGATGGTGCCGCTGCCCGCGACGAGCCGCCCGCCCGTCAAATCGAGGGGCGTGAGCTGATTGTAGACATGCAGCGCCTGCATCAAGCCGCCGGAAGGGCCGCCGACGAGACTTTCCGTGAAGCGATGGGGGATCGGCGCGTCGACGATTTCCTGGACCCTTCGCAGCGTCAGGCCGAACGAACAGTCGCTCTCGCGCCGGAGGACGTCGATTTCATATCGTTCACCGGCACGCGCGACCTCGAATGTATGCCACTCCCCGCAGGCGGCCTCGTCAATGGCTTTACCGAGGTCCTTCTTGTCGTTGATGGTCAAAATCCGGTCACCGAGTTCCAGCCCGTCGTGCTCGGCGTAGTCATAAATCAGCTGCACCACGACGTAACGCTCATATTCGACTTCGATGTCCTCGGATTTAAGCGCGCTGATAAACGCCGCGTGGAAAGACGCCCGGCGGGCGATCTGGGACCCTTCAAACTGCACACGGTCGGAGAGGTCGCGGCGGGCCTCGGGAATCTCGTCGATCTTGATCTGTTCATCCACTTCTCCGAGCAGACGCTGAAAGATTGTCGGACGGTTCACGCCCATCACGTAGATGGAATGAAAATCCCCTTCCGTCTCTTCGGCCTCGACTTCGATGAAACCGCCGATCGGCTGAATGTTCCCCGGCGCGACAAGCCGGGCATCGACGCGATAGGTGAAAAGCCCGATCAGTATCACATAAGGCACGACCAGCACCAGTAGAATCCGGCGGTGCCGGGAGATGAACTCAAGCACGGCCGATACGGACCTTCGCCGCCGGCATCTGTCGATGCGACACGCCGGCGTCGGTGAGCATCCGCATGCTCGCCTGCACGCTGCTCGCTTCCTGGTACTTGTTCTCGATGTAGACGATTTCCCGGATGCCGCTTTGGATGATCAGTTTCGCGCATTCATGACAAGGAAAGAGGGTGACATAGAGCGTCGCCCCTTCAAGCGGAACGGTGCTGTTGAGGATGGCGTTGGGTTCGGCGTGCACGACGTAGGGGTATTTCGTATCGAGGAAGGAACCCTCCCCCGTCCAGGGGTACGCATCGTCGTCGATGCCGTGCGGAAAACCGTTGTAGCCGATACCGACGATGCGGTTCTTCTCGTTGACGATGCAGGCCCCGACCTGCGTGCTCGGGTCCTTGCTGCGCATCGCGGAGAGCTCGGCGACGCCCATGAAATAAGTGTCCCAGCTGATGTAGTCCGCGCGTTTCATCGAATCACTCCTCGACGTTCGTCACGCTTGAGAGATCAACGTGGCAATAGCCGCTCGGGTTCTTGTCCAGATAGTCCTGATGCTCTTCCTCGGCCTCATAAAAATTCGAGCTCTGCTTGAGGTCGATCTGCAGCGGCTGCTTCAGACGTTCCCGTTCCTCACGCAGCACATCATCGATGATGTGACGGTCCCGCTGGGAGAAGTTATACATGCCGAGTCGATACTGGATGCCGATGTCCGGTCCCTGGCGGTTGAGGGAAGTGGGGTCGACAATGTTGAGATAGTGCTTGATCAAGGTCCTCAAAGAGACGACGCCCGGGTCGAAGGTGACCTCGACCGCTTCGGCGTGCCCGCTGCCGTTGCACACTTCTTCATATGTAGGGTTCGCCTTGTAGCCGTCAATGTAGCCCACACGGGTGTCACTGACGCCGCGGATCTGCTTGAAGTAGGCTTCGACGCCCCAGAAGCACCCACCAGCAAAAACAATACTTTCCATGATCTCACTCCTCGGAGAGTTTTCTGACGATATGCGCAGCCGCTACCAATCCGGCAGCGGGCGGTACGAACGGACTTGAAAGGGGTGGTGTCGTCCTCGCGCAAGGTTCTTCATCGGAGAATACGGCTTCGAGCGAGTCGATGCCCTGCTTGCGCAGCATCTTGCGGAGTTTCCTCGCCAGCGGGTCGCCGCTCGTCTCGAAGAGCTCGACGACCGAAAGACGGGTCGGGTCGAGACGGTTCCCCTGCCCGCAGGCGGTGAGGATGGGAATCTCCCGCTCTTTGCAGTGGGCGATCAGGGCGACTTTGGCATCGATGCGGTCGATGGCATCAAGAACATAATCCGCGAAGGAAAACCGCATCACATCCGCTTGGATGTACTCACGGACAGGATGAAGGACGATAGCCGGATTGATGGCCCGGAAACGCTCGGCGAGCACATCCACCTTGTAGCGATCGATGTTGTGCGTCAATGCGGGGAGCTGCCGGTTGAAATCCGAAAGCGCAACCACATCACCGTCAATCATAGTCATTTTACCGACCCCGGCACGCACGAGTGCCTCAGCGGCATGGGAACCCACGCCCCCTATTCCCACAACAACGACATGCGAGCGTTGAAGACGTGCGATGTTCTCCTCTCCCAACAAGGGGAGGAAACGTTGTAGCCGTTCATTCATATTCTGTTCCTCTCAGCATGAAAATCAGGATCGATTGCCTGTTCTTTTCGTCGTCATTTGCGGGTGTGCGCGTGTTTGAGGATAAAAAACCTGCGGTGTACGAACAACTTGCATAAGGGACAGCCTGAAAGAAGAAAGACCACTCCGCACTGCCGGCAAGCGGGTTGTCATAGAGGCGCTGAGCATGGCTTGAAACAGTGTCGGTACAATTGAGCCACAGACATCGCAGAGTCGGCAAGTGGTCCGCCTTCCTTCAGGCTACGTTCTCATTATATGCGGGGCCTTTTCCCCTGTCAACAAATAGGGGCACGCATGAAGCTGAACACAAAAACCCGGACCAACCAGCACCCTCGAACAATGGCTGCTCAAGGAACACCGGGTGAAATCCGGGTTCTCTTCTTTCATGAATGATTCTGAGAGTTCAGGTCAGCTGTATGTCCGTGATGCAGGTAGGGGAATCCTGATAGGTCTCAATCTCGCGGGAGACTTCAAGATCGCCGTGGATAATGTGCAGCGTCGCCTCGATGTCCCTTTCAAGCCAGACACCCTTGAAGCCGTTCTCGTGGGTCGTCAGAGTATCCTCGAAGATAACACCATTCTCGTTCGTGATCCGGACGTCGAAGGTCTCTTCGTCGAGCTCGGCCCGGCACGTTGTGAGATTATGAATCGAGCAGGGATGGGTGTCGTCGATATAAGGCGCGAAGGACAGATAGAATTTATCCTCGAGAGGGATCTTCATGAAATTGGCAGCCGTTTCAATACGGAGCCGTTCACCGTCGACGCTCGCCACCACTTCATCGAAATCAAGCGGGGTCTTCTCGAAATGCTCGACCTGTGTCTCGACAGCTTCACCTTCTATATCGTGTTCTTCAAGTATATCCTCTGGCGTGGTGTCATCCTCGCCCATAAACAGAAGCAACACCACGATACTCAGGATTCCAGCTGCGATCAAGCCGGCTATGATCTGTTTCATGAGCGATCACGCAGTGTCCGTTTGATCTCCAGATAGGTCTCCTTGTCAATCTCCCCTCTTGCATAGCGACGGCTCGCGGCGCGCTCTGCGTCATCTTCCGAGGCCGGGCCCGTCTCCTTGAACGCGGTGTAGAGCAAGGCGAGGATAAGACCCCAGAAGATGACCATGCCGACTGCATGCAGCGGGAAGAGACCGCCGTGCATCAGACTGTGATAATCCCCCGGTGAGAATCCTGTGTAAACGAACACGCCGAATGCGACGACAGCCGCAACACCTAGAAAGATTCCCAGTGCCATGATTGTGTGACGGAATGCCTTCATGTTTTCACCTCCAAGTGCATCCTATCCAGAAAGTGTGAACGAATTATGAATGCAGATAAATGCTTACGGTCGTTCCTTTACCAATCTCGCTTTCAACCTCGATATCGCCATCGAGTTTCTCAACAATATTCTTCACAATCAGCATGCCGACGCCACCCATCCCACGGTCCTCATCGAACAATGTCCGTCGGGTGTCTTCGTCCATCCCTTCGCCATCGTCGCTGACAATCAAAGTCGGAGGGTCGCTTTGGAGCGTGAGGGAAACCTCCCCGCCTTCCGATACATGGTTGTAGGCGTTGAGTAAAAGATGCTCGACGAGCCGCTTGATGTCTTCGGGGCTTAAAGCCACCTCGACATCATCCACCAGACTGTAGCGCAGGGCGACGCCCTTCTTGTCGAACAGGTCTTCGTGTGCCCGCAGACGTTCACCGGCCACCTCGGTCAGGGAGGTCCGCCCTTCGAACGTCGTCTCATCAGAATGGATGATGCGTTCGACGAGCGTGTTGATGCGTCCGGTCTCCTCCAGCGTGACCTCGACGGCCTTTGATTCATCTTCGGCGCGTCCGCTGCGGATGCCTTCCAGCGTGCCTTCGAGGATGGTCAGGGGGGTCTTGATGTCGTGCGCGAGTGTCTGTATGCTCCTTTGATGCTCCTCACGCAGTTTCTTGTTGCGCTCGGAGGCCGCTCGAAGAGCCTCGTCGATGTCATGGAAATCGGCAATGCGATAATCGTGCGTGATGGGCTCGTCGTGAATCCGTTTCTCAATGGCCGAGAGGTCCTGAAGTACCGGGCGGTTCAGCCGCTTGTTCCGCTGATGGAAATACAGCATGCCGGCGGCATAGATACCGATGAGCACCCCGTTGAGCACGAGAAGGTACGTCGCATTGGCTTCCAGGAGATTCGACTGGGCGTTGTCTATCTGGAGCTCGGCGACGTCTTCACCGCCAACTTCAACCATGCGAATTTCATAATCATCCGGCGGTGTGGCCGTTTCGTATTCATAAGCGCCGTCCATCGTCTTATAGCGCAGGAACACTCTATGGGTATGTCCATAGTGGGTCAGATAGGTGATGACGGTTTCGTTGTCCTCGACAAGACTGAGATGTTCGACCATCTCCACCAGCGAATCGTTCTGCATGCGGATCTGGTCGCGGACGTAGAAGGTGTTCACCAGTACCACGGTGAGGTTTACGAGAATGAACACCACCGTGAATGCGATCTTGAATGCACTCGAATAATGGGCGTGGAAATAGCTAGAAAGCTTACGCATGTTTTTCACCCCGCAGGCGGTAGCCAGCGCCATAGACCGTCTCGATGAGCTTGGAGCCGAGCTTTTGCCGCAGTTTCTTCACATAGGCGTCGATGATGCGGTCGAACGCATCGCTATCCTCAAGGCAGGCCGTGAGAATTTGTTCCCTTGAGAGCACCTGCTCGGCATTTTTCACCATGTAGCGGAGTATTCTGTACTCGGTACTGTTAAACGGGATGCGTGTTTCATCGAGAAACACCCGGTTCGTCTTCTCCTTGATGGCCAGGTCCCCCACAGGCGTTTTCAAGGTCAGCGTGCGTTCGGCGTTGATACGGGATTCGATGTTGCTGAGCTTGAGCAGCAGCTCATCGATGCTGAAAGGCTTGTAGATATAATCGTCCGCACCCTTCTTGAGCAGATCGAGTTTCGAATCCAGTGTCGTCTTCGCTGTCAGCACGATGATATGGACGTCGCTCGCATACCGGATTGTTTCAACAAACGCATCACCCTGCATACCCTCGAGCATCAGGTCGCTCACGATGACATCCACCGCCTGCGTCTAGAACATTTCCAGAGCGTCTTCGGCGTTATCTGCGCTCAACACCTCGTAACCTTCCTGCGAGATGTAGCGGGTGAGCATCTCGTTGATGCGTTTCTCGTCTTCAAGAATCAGCACGTTCATCGAACCACCTCACTTTTAATCTACCATCCGAGTAGGGTTGTCTCCACAGAAAAGACTTATTTTGTTCATTCACAATTTGTTCACACTTGCTTGTTACGCTTAAATTGAAATCAAAGGAGGGAATAACATGAAAGCAATCGCCTACATTCTCGTTGTACTCGGAGCCGGAACTTTCATACTGGGCGGCCTACAGATGACACAAGCCGTTGACACAGACTCTTGGTGGGATTCTAAAGAAGTTCCGCATCACGAACGCTTCGATGAGGAAGTCGGACATTGTCATGATATTATAGAAGCTGAGGAGTGATTACATGGGACGCTGGAATCTACGGATGCGCATCGACGGCTTTCAATGCGCGGGCTGCGTCAACCGCATTGAAAACGCACTGAATGCTCATGGCGCCGACCGCATGGACATCGATGCCGCGAAACACTTCGGAACTGTGACTTTCACAGGCGAACAGGACGAAGCCGATGTGTATGTGCAGGCCATCGAAGATCTAGGCTACGAGGTCCAAAAGCTCGCCGTCGTCGACAGCGAAAACGATATTTGAAGGGGGTCTCTGCTCATGTC
>PULR01000057.1 GCA_003551005.1 Mollicutes bacterium | reverse complement strand
CTTTCGCAGCTTCCCTATCGCCCAGCTGATCATGAGCCAGTCCTGCCCAAAAATAAGCCTGGATTAAATTATATGGTTCGGGATGCTCCCGCTGCTCAATGAATTTTTCCAGATAAGATAGTCCTTTTTGATAATCATCAAGCCGGTTATGCAGTCTTCCAGCCAGCAGTTGAGGCACAGCCGCTTCGGGATAAACTTCCAGCACTTCTGCAATTAAAGCCAGGGCCTTTTCATTTTCCATAAGATCTACCAATCTGGCAGCATCCCGAACCTTAAACCAGTACTTCTCCCAGCCTTCCCGAGATGTCGCAGGCAGAACACCCGCCACCTCCTGAGGCTGACCTGTTTCCCAGGCCCGGGCCAGATTGTAACCGACAAAAGGCCCATCAGCCGCATAGGGGGCTAAACCGCCCTTCTCTACCGCTCCCAGCCATATCTCTCCCTCTTCCGGCAGAAAAACCATACTGGCTAAATTAACTTCGGTGTTTATCCCGGCATAGAAGCCTTCCTTCGCTGCTCCAGCTAACTTATCCCGGAGTATATTCCGGCTCTCTTCAAGGTCAATAGCTCCCCGGAGTTCTTCTCCTAACCGGGCAAATCTCCTATCCCTTAGGGCTGAAGCCATCCAGCCCGGGGCCTGAAACTCCTGCATGGCAGGATCCTGAAACATATTGGAGGTATAAATATAATCCTCCGCTCTCCGAACAACCATTCTCCTGGCTGTTAGCTCCACTACCACAGCCTCTCCTGAACCTGCATCTGCCAGCATAAGATTCAAACCGATTGTCCTGGGAGTCTCTTCAATTATAGCCAGAGCTTCTTCCAGGGAAGCTGCCTCCTGCAAAACATGGCGGAGCATAAACATAAAGGGCATGCCGTCAATAGTAATTTCCTCCTGAACGGCCATGGAGTAATTTTGGGCAATAACTATCCCTTTTTCGTTCATCCCGCTCATTGTCCCGATAAAGGCCGGGTAATTATGAACAGCAAAGCTGTACCCGGAATCGGGAACATAGATTCCCAGGTACTGATGAGGCGCGAAATCAAGGAAGCCGGCATGGTCTAAATTGCGGCCAACATACATCCGGCCATCAGCTGTAGCCTCTCCCCAGGCCGCAAAGGAGGAACAGGCAGGACCGGCAATGCTTAAATCCTGCAGGGCATTGCCCATCATGACATCGTAATAATCTTTTGTCTCTCCCTCACTTGCTCCCCAAACAAAGCCCTCCATTTCTGCTAAATATTGATCTGGAGTATGCCTCTTAAAATTCGGGTAAAAGCGAAAACGAGCGTAAAGATTTTTAAAAAGCCCTCCTAGTTTCTCTATCAGGCTGTCCGCCTCTCCTCCCGGCTGCATTGCAGCAAAGATCTCTAATAATTCCGGATCCCGTCCAAAAAATACTCCCTGCTGAATCCCCATTTCCTGAGGAGTCCCGGTATAATAAGCTATTTTGAGGCCCTCAGTTTCCTGGAGCCAGGCCTCACCTGCCCATAAAACTCCATCTCTTTCCTCAATCTCCGGTATGGCATTGGCCTGATTGTCCTGAGCATTATTGCCCTGATCGACTTCGTGCTGATCGGCTTGAGCGACACTGACCTGATCAGCTTCATCGATATCGGTTTGATCGATATCAATCTGATCTGCTTGAATTGAGCTGGCCGATATACCCAAAGTGAAAACAATAAGAATAATGATAAAAAAATTAATCCTGAAATATCTTTTCTTGTTTTTCATTTTCTTTGTTAACAGAGAGATCTACAACAGATGATCTCCCCACGTCTCTCATCATCTGCTGTCATTTATTACAGCTATTATCATCAATTATCATCTATTATCATTTATATATCATTTATATATTATCTGTTATCATCTATTATTATTCGTTATCATCTATAACTAATTATTATTACCTATTTTCATTTATTTCCAACTCCTATAACCTCCCTGTTAAACCCTCACTCTCCTCCCCCTTGATATTTTTGTTTGTCAGCTGTCAGAATAAAGTTCCAGGAATAAAATAAACAGAAATTTCATACTAGATAGACAGGACACACAAAGGTTCCGGCACGTAAACCAGCTTTTTCGCTGCTTTTGCGAAATTATTAATTAACCCAATCTCCTTTACGTCCAGAAAAGTTAAGTGTAATGTGTCTGAAAACTCCAATTTTAAAGGAAAAATAATTCTTCTACTCTTCAACTCTCTACTCATACTAAAGCCCCTGGTTATTACTCAGTTATCAATTAGCTGCCTGACTGTTAACAAAGTTCAGGTTCGTAATATCAGTTTGCTGACTGTTAACAAAGTATAGGTTAGTGATAATAGTTTGCTGACTTTAACCCAAACTGCTGATAACTAAATCCATAAATTTCCTCTTACAACATCAACTACAATCCCGGCTCGGTCATCTCTGCCGGATCAATCGCTTCCTCGAATTCCTCTGCTGTCAGATAACCAAGCTCAACCGCTGCTTCTTTTAAAGTCTTATCTTCCTGGTAAGCCTTGCT
>PULR01000022.1 GCA_003551005.1 Mollicutes bacterium | reverse complement strand
CGCGTAGTGTTTGTCGCTATGTATATATGCTATGATTCCGCCTCTAGGTCCAGAAATCTGGGAGTATGACGAATATGTCTAACGAGCCAACACGCATCGATCAGTGGATCGAGCATATCGACCAAAAGCTCTCTGAGATCGACTTCCAACCTGATCTGAGCATCGAGCATCTCGATAGCGAAGGTCAGCCTAAAAGTAAAGCTCTTGGTATCAACGCGATTAAGAGCAAGCTAAGTGATCTTATCGGTGAGAAGATCGGCACTGAGACCCAAAGTCAAAAGGCCGGTCTTATTAGCGCACTGGCCACGCTTAATATCGATAAGTATCGAAGCCTTGTCAAAGAGCACCAGCCCGCTGAGCCTTCTTTTGAGTCGAGTGACTCGGATGAACTTAGCTTCGAGGCTTTTGTCACCACTGAGATCGACAAATACCAATCCCTTAATATTGTCTACAACATCCTCGCCTCTCGGCAAGATAACTTCTCGGAAGCCTTCTTCCCAACGATGGTCATGCACCCTGGTATTGGTGCGATCGAAACTCGGGTTGATCGCCAGGAGCTTGTCGAATACGCCGAGCATAACCAAGATGGCTCACTTCTTGAGCTTAACCGGCGTAACATCCTCGATATCTACGAAGATGTCGATGCCATCGAGCAGGATTCGATTCGCCTTCTTCCGCACCTTGAAAGCGAGGATGACCCGATCGGTGAGAAGTATTTCGTCTCGGCCGATCAAGTGCCTACGCGCAAAATCCACTACGGCGGCGGTGACGTGGATTATCGGCCACTGAAACCGGATACCTCGATAAACGTCATCTCCCTTGCCCAACGTGCTCGCTCGCCGTTTGATCAGCCTTTCGATTACACCGAAGGGTTGATGCATATCGCACTCGATACGCTTTATATCGAGCTTGAGAACGCGAGCGCCAAGCGCATCGTCCCTATCCAGGTCTCCAAGCTTCCACGCGCTGAGTTTAACAAAGCACATGAGACCATGGGCCGGGAGACGATGCTTAATTTCGTCACCGACTCGATCTATGTCCATGCGGATATGCTCGATGTCAACAGTGAGAGCCTTGGTGACTTTGCTGAATTTGCCGATGACGATATCCTGCGTATCGAGATGACGGTCAATGGTCGGGCAAGCTTTGAGGTTGGTGATCTTGAAATCAACCCAGGTCGTACGCGTGTAATCGCCGCTGTCGATGCTCAAGGCAACGTTAGCTCGAGTGATACATCCGCTCGGGTGATCGGATTTGATCTTAAAATCATCCGATCCAATGTCAACTGGCGCGCCTACGGCTCACTGGTCGATACCACCACCTATCGGGAGATGCATGCAATCTACCCGCGTCACCCGATTACCTCATTTAAATCAACCAACGAGACGGCGAACAATGCCAGTAAGCTTGTCTCGATGATCAACGCTGCGCGGTTTCGGGCACGTAACTCGGCGATCACCGCGCTTTTTGACTACGCCGATCAGCTTGAGTCGCAAAAGCATGCAATCGAGCGTAAGCAGCCTGTTAATGTCACCGGCGTATCGCGTTATGTCGTCTCGGCCTTTTATGATCGTAGAGAAATCGATCTAAGTGACCGGACAACGGATAACCAGTCATTCGGTGAGGCTGTCTATCAGAAAAAGGCGTGGGTTATCTCCACCGAACTTCGAGACGTGGTCTCAAAGATGCTCTCAGAGACCGGGTATAGCTCAGCGCTTTCGTTCGCTGAAGTTGGCGATAAGATCAAACCTAAAATCCTTATCGGCTGTCATGTCGAGGATGAGCAGTATCTTTATATCGGCGACGATGAGCAGCTTCTATCGACCGAGGTCGACTATCGAATCGTCTCAACGTCTGATAAGCGGATGAAGGATACGATCTTTATCACCTTCACTCGCGATGAACCTTCTCTTGAGTCAGGGCTTAACTTCGGGGTCCATGCCTATATCCCGGAGCTTATCGAGAAGGTGGTTACGACACGATCGAATGTCGTTAGCGAACACCATCGCGTCACCCCTCGGTATGCCCATATCCCGATGCTCCCTATCCTCGCTCGCTTTGATCTGAAAAAGTAAGCCAACGACGCTCTCTAGCCAGCCTAAGGGCTGGCTAGAGAGCAGGCTGCTATCATTGGCTATGGTCTTTGTAAAATCGCTCAAGGAGTTGTTCTAGTGTTGGTGCACCCATAGCACGTTGGCAGATCTCGATTGCATTGACCGAGCCACCGGTTAGGTTGACGCCAATGCTTCGTTTGACATCTTCACTCAACCCTTCGATACGGGTTACTTCGGCAACCGTTGTTTGCCGAGAGGTGTTCAAAACGATCTCACCGGTAGGATAGGCCGAGGTGATATCCAAGTCATAGACGCTGCCACGAACTTCAGTGCAGTGACCCGGGACATCATCAAGAAGTGGCAGACCGTTTCGCTCAACCAAGTGAGCTGGGAGAGTGACGATCCAATCGTTTCTTGATGTGGTGTGATTGTCAAACTCCGTTTTAAGCTCACCAGGTGTGGCAGCGATGACTTTACCGTTTTCAAGGCAGGT
>PULR01000052.1 GCA_003551005.1 Mollicutes bacterium | reverse complement strand
TTTTCAAGATAAACTATCATGCTCCTTCGGGGTTCAACAATAAATGAAAATACAACAGCATATTTTCAAGGTAAACAACCATGCCTCTCCGGGGCACAAAAATAGATGAAAATAATCTGGCATATTTTCAAGATAAACCGCCATGCCCCTCTGGGACACAACAATAGATGAAAATTTTTCTGCAAATTTTCAAGATAAACTACCATGGTCCGTTAGGCCACAACAATAGATGAAAATTTTTCTGCAAATTTTCAAGATAAACTACCATGGCCCGTTAGGCCACAACAATAGATGAAAAAATCACGACATATTTTCAAGATAAACTATCATGCTCCTTCGGGCCACAACAATAGATGAAAATACAACAGCATATTTTCAAGGTAAACTATCATGCTCCTTCGGAGCACAACAATACATGAAAATCTTTCTACAAATTTTCAAGGTAAACCACCATGCTCCCTGAAGCACAACAATACTGGAATATAAAATACCATATTTTCAAATTAAGCACCCATGTCTCTTTGGGGAACAAATACTTTAAAATATCAGCAAATATCTTCAGGAAAAACTACCAAACACACACCATACCCATCTGGGCCACAACAAATTAAGAAAAAACATCCTATTTTCAAAATAACTAAGGGAAGACAATCAGAAGAAAGTTGAAGTAATCAGAAGAAAACAGAAGAGGAAATAGAAGGTTAATGGAGGAAGTGGAGGAAAAATTTTGCAAAAGCAGGCAAAAATCTGCTTTACGTGCCAGAACCTTTGTGGGCCCTGCCTCACTTCAATGAATTTTCTGTTAATTACCACCATCAATCACCACCAGAACACAAAAAACCAGCCCGAATAAGCACTGGTTAGAAAAAAGTTGCCTGTAAAATTGCGAGATAAAGTTTTACTTCCAGAGAAGAACCCGAAGAAAGTCTGGCGAGAGTATCCTGGAACAATCTGGAGCTGTCTGCCGGAAACTGCTGTCAGCCAGCGCCAGCTTTAACCAGATGGCTCCTGAACCTTCACCCTTATCCTGTCGGCCTGCAAGAACAACTATCAATAACCTTTAATCATTATCAGCATTATTATTCGCCTAAACTCCCTTAGGCTAACTACCTGCTGATGCTATCAACCACAAGCTGGGAACCGCCCAGAACAGAAATATTATTTCTCTCCAAGAAACCTGCTCCCGAGGCCAGAATATACCTGTACTGTACCCGGGCGCCGGCGCTGTGACGGGTGCTGGAATCAGCTTCAGCCCGCACTACATTTAAAATCTCACCATTTTCATCAAAGAAGGCCATATCCAGAGGAGCTCTGACTCTCTCGGTATTGTGGCTGACAGTGGTATTCCTGAGATAGCGGTAGAGAACGACCGAATCATTAACAACCTGAGTGCCAACGCCTCTAAAACCAGACTGCCGGGCATCATTAGTCTCGGCAATATGCACCGACAACGTCACAACCTCGCCCATGTCATTACGGATATCAACTGTACCCACCGGCATGTTGCCAAAGGCCCGGGTAACCCTGCTGTCACTTCTCACACTCATGGTATAATAACCAGCAGTGATAACCAGGATGATAGCCAGGACGATAATAACCTTGTTTCTCATGCTGAGGCCTATCAATTTTTTCTTCAAATCCATCTTTAATCCCTCCAGATTAAAATATTTTTAAATATTGCCACATGCACACATTTACATCTTGACATTTGTGCATATTATAGATATAGTATAATCATAAAAACAAATTATGTCAATAGCAAATTTAAAAATTTTTTCAAAATTTTTTCCGCCTTAAATATTTCCCTATATTTCCCTTATAAAAACCATTATAAAAAGGAGAATACCATCATGCAGGACAGATACGCTTATTTCTTCAAATGCTTCTCTCACGGTTCCAGAAACAGAATACTCCGTCTCCTGGCCGCCAATGGTGAGATGTCCGTCGAAGCTCTGGCAGGTGAGATGCAGATTAACAGCTCCACGATTTCCCGGCACCTAAACAATCTCAAAATCCAGGGTGTTGTAACCATGCGGGTTGATTCCCCCTCCCATTACTATTCACTGAACAAAGAAGAAATCAAAGCAATCTTTGACGAATTTCTATCCTATCTTAATATTGAAGCCCGGCTCGTTTCAACCGACGGGGAGAAACCGGTCAGGAAGAAGAAAAAAACTCCTGACAGCGCTAAAAAATCGATAATGAAAGCAAAATGAAAGGCTCTATTCTGTTAATTGGTTTTATCTCCGGCTTATTTTAACGGGAGTTATAGATTATCTGGACTCTTTTCCCGTGGGGTACAGGGGGGCTACAAATTATCAGGATTAACTAAGTATGCTGCTGAGATTACCTGGCCCTGGCCCTGAATTAGCCAGACCTGGCCTCGAAAATATCCAGAACAACCCCAAATTTTGCAGGATTTTACTGTTTTTATCTAGAATATTTATAATATAATTTATTTAAATAATTTTCAAAGCCAGAAGCCAGAAGCCAGAAAAGCCAGAAGCCAGCTCAGGCTAATCGCTTTTTGAACCTTGATTCTTTTTCAGAGCTAAACCTCTTCATTTTCTTTCACAACCAAACTTCAGGGTGCCGAAGCTGG
>PULR01000043.1 GCA_003551005.1 Mollicutes bacterium | reverse complement strand
GTGCAGACCGTTGTCCACCGGATTCTGCTCACGATGCTCAAGCAGCTCACGCCCATCCTCCCGCACACCATGGAGGAGGCCTATCAGTATCTGCCGGGCGCGGAAGAGACAAGCGTCTACCTCGAGGACATGCCCGAGCCCCAGAGTGAGAAGGATCCGGCCCTCTTTGAGAAATACGAGGCGTTCATGACCCTCCGCGAGGATGTGCTCAAGGCGCTCGAGGAAGCCCGCAACGAGAAAACGATCGGCAAAAGCCTCGAAGCGAAGCTGACGCTGCATCCGAAGGATGGCGCCACGCGCGAGCTCCTCTCGTCGATCGAGAATCTTGAGAAACTCTTCATCGTCAGTCGCGTCGAGTTCGCAGAGGATCAGGGGCGTTTCGACGGAGAACGGCTTTCGATCGATGTCGAAGCGGCCGAGGGCGAACGCTGCGCGCGCTGCTGGCAGGTCGATGAGCTCGTGGAAGGCAAGGATGTCTGCGAACGTTGTGATGATGTCCTTTCCCGGATGGGGCTAGATTGATTTTTGCCCGCCGATGGAGTAGAATGGTGTCGGCATGAAAAGACGACGTGTGTTCGAACCGTTCGCTGTGAAGGCGGCTCTTTATCTTCTGGGGTTTCTGATCACCGGCGCGGGCGTGGTGATGCTTCTGCGCACGCAGCACGCCGGCCCCTGGGACGCCGTCTCCTATAACCTGCACCGTTTCGTGAGGAGCTTTTTCTGGGCAGGCTACACAGTCGGCATGGGCAGTTTCACCATCAACGGACTGATCATGTTGATGGTCGTCCTGGCACGGAAGAAATGGCGGTTTTTGTTCATGGTCGTGCCGATTGGCGGCATCTCGCTCTCGATTGACTTGTGGAATGTTATCATTCCTTTAGCGCGCCTTCAGGAACTGGGGATCATGGGGACTTCGCTGCTTTACGTCGCGGGGACCTTCGTACTGACGCTCGGGCTCGCGACGATCGTGGTGAGCGGGTATCCGGCCATGGTCTTCGAGGAGATGATGCTCCTGCTCATGGATGTGTTCAAGATCCATAGCGTGTTCGCTGTGCGTCTGGGTATGGAGCTGTTCGCCATCCTGCTGGCGATCTTGCTGGGCACCCTCGCCGGTGTCGGTTTTGGCGCGGTCGGCCTGGGAAGCCTGCTGCTCGCCTTGCTGATCGCCCCGATACTGGATTTGCAGCTTCGCTGGATGAAAGGGGTCATCTATGAAACCAACAACGAAAAGACTGCTTGATGCATCCTTATATGTACTCGGCTCGCTGATCATCGCCCTCGGGGTCGTCATTCTGATGAAGACCGGGCTCGGGATGAGCACGTGGGATACCCTGCACTACGCCGTGCGGGCCACGACGCCGCTGTCCTTCGGCATGGCGATCGTCGCGGTGACCTTGCTGCTGCTGCTGTTTATCATCGCCGTGCGCAAGGATCCGAAATATCTCTTCATGATTATCCCCTTTGTTCTTGTCGGGCTCTTCGTGGAATTTTTCGAGCGGATCGTCTTCTCCGGCTTCGACCCCGAAGGCATGACTGGGTTCTGGCTGTTCATCTACGGACTGCTGAGCATCCCCCTGGGCGCGTCTTTCCATGTGGTCAGCCGCTTCCCGGCCGGTGTATATGACGAGTTGATGCTGGTCCTGATGAAATTGTTCAAGACCCGGCGACTGGCCCTGGTTAGAATCCTCATGGAGGCGGCGTTCGTCCTCTTCGCCGTACTGCTCACTGGATTCTTCGAGGGGACGATCGGCGCGCTGAATTTCGGCACACCCCTCTTTGTCGTGCTTGCCGGGCCGTTATTGCGAATCTATATAAACCTGATTGGGAGGATACCAATATGGAAACCAACAAACTGATCGACCACACGTATCTGAAGCCTTTCGGAACCAAAGCGGAGATCGATCGCATCCTCGAAGAGGCGATCACGCACGAGTTCAAAAGCGTCTGCATCAACCCCACCTGGGTCAGCTATGCGGCCGAGAGCCTCAAGAAATCCTCTGTGCTTGTCTGTACGGTCATCGGCTTCCCCCTCGGGGCGAACACCACCGAGACCAAGGTCTACGAGACCCGGGACGCTTTGAAAAAAGGCGCGGAGGAGATCGACATGGTCCTCAACATCGGCTGGGTCAAGGAAGGACGCTATCAGGCCGTCGCCAAGGAAGTGGAGGCCGTCAAGGACGTCTGCGGGCGCCACACCTTGAAAGTCATCCTCGAGACCTGTTACCTTGAAGATGAGGAGATTGAACGAGCCACCAAGGCCGCCATCAACGGTGGAGCGGACTTTGTGAAGACCAGCACCGGCTTCGGCACCGGCGGTGCCACCGTCGAGGATGTCCGGACCATGAAACGTGCCGCCGGCAACAAATCCGTGAAGGCCAGCGGCGGCATCAAGACCAAAAGCGACCTTGAACAGATGGTCGAGGCCGGCGCGAGTCGAATCGGCGCCAGCAGCGGCGTCAAGATTCTCAAAGGCGAACAAGGCACCGAGTCATACTAACCCCCAATCCAAGGAGGCGATTCCATGAGCACCCCGCACATCAAGGCAGAAAAGGGCGATATCGCCAGAACGGTCCTGATGCCCGGCGATCCCCTGCGCGCGAAATACGTCGCAGAAAACTACCTCGAGAACGCCAAGCTTTTCAATACCGTCCGAAACATGTTCGGCTACACCGGCACCTACCAGGGCAAGCGCATCAGTGTCATGGGCAGCGGCATGGGAATGCCGAGCATCGGCATCTATTCCTACGAGCTGTTCAAGTTCTTCGATGTCGAGAACATCATCCGCATCGGCTCCTGCGGCGCCTATACCGACCAGATCGGTCTGTATGACGTGCTGCTCGCCGATTGCGCCTACAGCGAATCGACCTACGCCGCCGTCCAGTCAGGAGAAGACAAGGGCCCCTACACGTATCCCTCGAAATCGCTGAATGAGCGCATCGAGGCCATCGCTGAAGACCTCGGGACCCCGATCACCAAGGGCACCATCCACTCCAGCGACGTGTTCTATCGAGAGAACTTCGAGGAGTTCAAACGCATCCGTGATGAACACTGGGCCATCGCGGTCGAGATGGAGGCTTTCGCGCTGTTCCACAACGCGCAAGTCACCGGCAAGAACGCCGCGACAATCCTCACGGTCTCCGATTCGCTCGTCACACAGGAGGAGACCTCGCCCGAGGAGCGTCAGAACGCCTTCACCAACATGATGGAAATTGCGCTCCGACTAGCTTGACATGCAAAAAAAGTGCTTCGGCACTTTTTTTCTGGAGGCAGACAATGGAACTCAAGATCAGGCAAGAACCCCACGCGACCTATCACTACCTCGAAACAAGGCAGTTCAAGACCGTCGAGATCACCTTGCGCTTTTTCGACACCCTCGAGCCCAAGCGCACGACAACCCGGCATCTGATGCTGATGATGCTGCGGGCCAAGAACCGCTTCGCACCCTCCCGCAAAAGTCTGAACCGCCTGCTCGAGCATCTCTACGACACCCGCCTCGCCGCGCAGTCCGCGAAGCTCGGCACCGCGCACGTCAATCAGCTCACCTTGTCGTTCGTCAACCCTTCGATCGTGGGTGGTGCGGATTTCTTCTATCGGGTGCTGCAGCTTTTGAAGGAGACGCTCTTCCACCCGGTCTTCGATGAGAAGACGCTCGAGGAGGAGAAGCAGTTTCTGAAGGATTACTTCAAGGCTGAATACGCCGAGAAGACACGCTATGCACAGAAGCGCTTCTTCGAACACCTTTTTGAAGGGCACCCTTACCGGCTCAGTCCGTTCGGCGAACCCGGATGGATCGATGCGGTGACGCTGACCGACATCAAGGAGGCCCATGCGCGCATGATCGAGGAGAATCCCGTGCTGATCACATCCGTTGGCGATCTGGAGGCGGAACGTACGCACACGATGGTCAAGTACGATCTGGCCTTCGCCGGGAATGCGGAGCTCCCGGATTCGTTCACGATCCGGACGCCTTTTGAACCCAGAGGACCCCGGCGTGAAAGCCTGAAACTCGAGCAGGACCGGTTGTTCATGGCCTTCGATTCCGATGTCTATCACGACGATCCGGACTACTTTTCCATGGTGGTCCTCAGTGAACTTTTCGGCGGCGGCAGCGAGTCGCTGCTATTCCGCAGGGTGCGCGAGGAGGCCTCGCTTTGCTATCACATCGGCGCAAGCTTCCTGCCGTTTTCGGGGCTCCTCACGGTCCACTCGGCGATGAAGGCGCAAAACGTGGACCTTGCAAGAGAGACCGTACTTCAAACGTTTCACTCCCTTCAACAAGGCGATTTTACGGACCGCGACCTGACACTCGCCAAGAATAGCCTCATCACGACCATCAAGCAAAGCTACGACCATCCCCGTGGCCTTGCGGCTCTTGCGGCGCGCAGCCAGCTGTTCGATGCGCCTTTCAAAGAGGAAGAGCGCCTGCAGAGGATCCACAAGGTCGAACGGGAAGATATCCAGCGCGCGGCCACACGTCTCTCGTTCATCTTCACCTATGTGCTCGGGAGTGAGGATGCATGAAAAAGACCACCTACAAAGCCTATGACGAGATTGTCTACAAATTCACCCTCAGGCAACGGCTGGATATCTACGTCCTCCGCAAGCGTCGTTTCGCAAAGACGTACGTCACGCTTTCGGCGCCGCTCGGCAGCGTCCACCGTCGATACAAGGACGAATCCGGAGCCGTGCGGACCGTCCCTCCCGGGGTGGCGCACTTCCTCGAACACAAGATTTTCGAGCGCGCCGGTCGTGACATCTCTGCCGACTTCTCGATGGACGAAGCGCAGATCAACGCCTTCACGGACCATCACCGCACCACGTATCTTTTTCATGCGACCGACAAGGTCTTCGCCAACATCGAACGACTGCTTGAGATGTGCTTTTACCCCGACTTCTCCCAGGACGGTGTCGAAAAGGAACGCAACATCATATCCGAGGAGCTCAACATGCACCTTGACGATCCCCACTATCGGCAGTTCCACGGCCTGCTCAACAATCTCTACTGCGAACATCCTCTTCGCGAGGACATTCTCGGAACCAAGGAGAGCATCGACAAGGTCAGCGTCGAAGATTTGCGAAGCATGCACGAAGCATTCTATCAGCCCGAACACGCGGTCGTGGTCGTCGTCGGGGATGTCGACCCTTATGTCCTCGAGGACTATCTCGACAAGCGCGTCACACTTCCGGGACGAACCTTCAAGGAACCGCTGCCGCCAACGCTTCAGGAGCCTGCCGGCGTCGAACGTGAACATCAGGAAGAACGCCTCGACGTGCTCACACCGAGCCTTCTGCTCGGCGTGAAGCTCTCGCCGCGGCTGCACGGCGACAAAAAAGCCCGCATCCGCGAAAAGATAATCCTCTCCATCCTGCTCGACCTTCAGTTCGGACGCAGCAGCGAGACCTACGAATCGATGCTCGAATCCGGACTCATCAACGACACGTTCGGTCTTGACATCGTCTATGAGGACACATACGCCCACATCCTCGCCGGCTCGGAGACCAACGAACCGGAAGCGCTCAAGCAGAAGCTCCATGATTTGCTTGAGCAGCTCCCCGGGAAAGATGCCGCTTTCAACAAGGACGATTTCGAACGGGTGAAGCGTCGCATGGTCGGCAGCTTCCTCATGGGTCTTGACAACCTCGAAGCGCTTTCACAGCAATTCACGTCCCATCTTTCACACGGTGTCTATTTCCATGACGTCCTCGATCTCGCTCAATCCATCTCCTACGAGGAAGTCGAAGCGCAGCGTCGACGGCTCGACCTCTCCGCACGGAGCACCTACATCGTTCATCCCGATAAGTGACAGCTTAAGAATCTGAAAAATAGAATTTTGCGTTACCGTCCTCAAAAGCCCTCCTATCGAAGAAATTGCCGAAAACCCGTCCGGCCCTTGCGCTTTTCAAGCTGAACCCGACGGGTTTTTTTACTATTTTCGAAACCCCTCCTGTCTACGACATTTCGGTATCCGCTTGGGACGTGATAGAGTGAAAAGCCGAAAGGAGGGACCGCCGTGGTAAACCAAGTCGTTCTTGTCGGCAGGCTGGTCTACGACCCTGAACTCCGGAAGCTCGAAAGCGGCCGGAAAGTGACCACCATCACCCTTGCGCTGCAAAGAAGCTTCAAAAGCGCCGAAAGTGGCACTTACGAGACGGATTTCATCCGGTGCACGCTGTGGAGCGGCATTGCGGAGAACACGGTCGCGCACTGCCGAAAGGGTTCGACCGTCGGGGTGAAGGCACGTCTTGCACAGCGTTTCTACAAGCTCGAGGAGGATCGTACGTTCACCTACCCGGAAGTCGTCGCCGAAAAGATCAGTTTTATCAGTCCGAAGCATCGGGAGGACACTTCCTCCGATGCCTGAAGGCCCCGCGGGGCCTTTTTTTCTTGAATCGCGAATAATCCGGTGATTGAGCTTGACCTCACGCAACGGCGGCGGGTATGCTATAATGAAAGGACAAGAAGAGGTGGTGGCCATGGAACAGTACTTGAATCTCCTGCACCGCATCCTGAACGAAGGCATTGACAAGGATGACCGGACCGGGACCGGCACAAGATCGGTCTTCGGACATCAGATGCGTTTCAACCTGGCAGATGGATTCCCCGTGGTGACGACGAAACGCATCCATTTTAAAAGCGTCGTGCACGAACTGCTTTGGTTCCTCTCAGGGGACACCAATATCCGCTATCTTGTGCGCAATGGTGTGCGAATCTGGAACGAGTGGCCCTACCGTAGGTTCCAGCAGTCTTCCGAATATCAGGGCGAATCATTGAAGACCTTCGTAGAAAAAATCAAGACGGACAAGGTTTTCGCCGAGCGTCATGGTGATCTGGGGCCCGTCTATGGGAAACAGTGGCGGGACTTCGAGGGTAGACACGAGAACGTCGATCAGCTGCAAACGATTATCCGGCAGATTCAAGAGAATCCGCACTCCCGGCGGCATGTCATCAGCAGCTGGAATCCGCCGCAGATTCCCCACATGGAAATCCCTCCCTGCCATGTCCTCTTTCAGTTCTATGTCCACGAGGGACGCCTCTCGCTGCAGCTTTATCAGCGCAGCGCGGACGTCTTCCTCGGCGTCCCCTTCAACATCGCCAGCTATTCGCTGTTGTTGATGATGGTCGCCCGGGAGACCGGTTATTCGCCAGGCACTTTCGTACATTCCATCGGGGACGCCCACATCTATCAGAACCATCTCGAACAGGCAAGAATACAGCTTGGACGTGAACCCCGGAAGCTTCCCCGGGTGTATCTCAGGGAACGTTGCGAAAGGGTGCTTGATTTCACTCCCGAGGATATTGTCCTTGAAGGCTACGACCCGCATCCACACATCAAGGCGGAGGTGAGCGTATGATCTCGTTGATTGCGGCGATGGACCGCAACGGCCTCATCGGCAAGGGCGACGACCTGCCCTGGCACCACAGCGAGGACTTGCGATATTTCAAACGCACGACGAAAGGAAAGAAAGTGCTCATGGGGCGCAAGACCTACGAATCCATCGCCGCCAAGCTCGGCGGACCGCTGCCGGGGCGTGAGAACTATGTGTTGAGCCGTTCTGCGGAAGGGTTTGCAGGGGTGCGGATGGTCCGTGACCTCAATGCGTTCCTTACAGAGTTCAAGGAGAAAGAAGAAGAGCTGTTCGTCATCGGCGGACGCAGCGTCTACGAGGCCGCCCTGCCTTATGCGGACTATCTCTATCTGACCCGCATCGATGAATCGCACACGGGCGATACGTATTTCCCCGAGGTTGACTTCGAGGCGTTCGAGATGATCAGCCAGACAAATAAACCGCCCTTGACGTTCAAGGTCTACCGGCGCAAGGAAGGTGGTTTGTGATGGCGACGCTTCTTTATCTTATCGCCTGGGCCGCTTTCTTCGTGCTTTATGGCTGGCTGCTTGATGCCTTTGTCCTGGGCTGGCGGGCAGGGTTGTTGGTGCTGGCCCTGGTCGGTTCGTTCGCGACGGCGTTCGCGGGGTTGCTTTTGTTCCTGTGGGTCTATGCCCTCATCCGCCGCAACAAAGACCCCTTCAACCCCACCGACCACCGTGTCGTCGTGAGCGTCATGAGGCTTTTGATTCGCCTGCTGCGGCTGCGAGTCGACGTCAGCGGTCTTGAGAAGACCCCGGAGGGTCCCTTCGTGCTTGTCAGCAACCATCAGACGCTTTATGACATCCTGGTTCTCAAGGCCCAGTTCAAAAACCGCCGGGTGGTCTTCATCGCCAAGGAGGAAATCTTCTCCTGGCCGGTCATCGGCAGATGGACGCGCCTGCTCGGCAACATCCCCATCACCCGTATGGCGGACCGAAGCGCCGCCAAGGCGATATTGGAGGGCATCAAGGCTTATGAGCAAGGGGTCCCCGTCATCATCTTCCCCGAAGGCGAGCGCAGCCACTCTCCCAAGATGCGTCCGTTCCGCTCCGGCGCCTTCAAGCTGGCGATGAGACCGAAGGCAGACATCCTCGTCGCCTCCCTCAGAGGCGTGCACCGGACCTGGCGGGGCTGGCCCTTCGTCTCGCAGAATGTGCAGATCCGTTTCGGCCCGCTTTTGAAACCGGCGGATTATCAAGGCATGAACTCGGCCGAACTCAGCGAGCAGGTCCGTGAAATCATCCGCCCCCATGCGGAGGAACATTCAGAGGGGTGAAGGCCCGTTCAATCTATGATAGAATGAATGTGCCTGCTCAAGAAGCAGATAGGCAAGACAGATGACAGTACAGAATAGGAGTGGTTTTCCATGCGCATGGTCGACATCATTGAAAAGAAACGCGACAATCATGCCCTGAGCAAGGAAGAAATCGAATTCTTCGTCGAGGGCTACGTCAAAGGGGAGATTCCCGACTATCAAGCCAGCAGCCTGATGATGGCCGTCTATTTCAACTCCATGGACGATGATGAAGCAACGCATCTGACCGAAGCCGTCCTCAACAGCGGCGACATCATCGACCTTTCCGCCATCCAGGGCATCAAGGTCGACAAACATTCAACCGGCGGCGTGGGCGATAAGACCACGCTCGTCCTCGGTCCGCTCGTCGCCGCCGCGGGAGCGAAGGTGGCCAAGCTTTCGGGCCGCGGCCTCGGCCACACCGGCGGGACCCTCGACAAGCTTGAATCCATCCCGGGTCTTTCCGTCTCGCTCTCGAATGAGCAGTTCATCGAGCAGGTCAACGACATCAATATCTCGATCGCCGGCCAGACGGCCTCGCTTGCGCCGGCCGACAAGAAGCTCTACGCCCTTCGCGACGTCACGGGCACGGTCCCGAGCATCCCCCTCATCGCCGCCTCGATCATGAGCAAGAAGCTTGCGAGCGGCTCCGATGCCATCGTGCTCGATGTCAAGATCGGCGAGGGCGCCTTCATGAAGACCCTCGACGATGCGCGGGAGCTGAGCCGGATCATGGTCAAGATCGGCCGCAACTTCGGCAAGCGCGTCACGGCTTTCATCACCGACATGTCCCAGCCCCTCGGCTACGCCGTGGGGAACCGCCTCGAGGTGATCGAAGCCGTCCAGACCCTGCAGGGTAACGGTCCGGCCGACCTCGAACGCCTCTGCACGGAGATCGGCAGTTATCTTGTACGGGACGCGGAGCTTGCAGACAGTTCGGACGCGGCGCGCGAGCTCCTCAAGGAGAAAGTCTCCAACCTGGAAGCGAGCGATCGCTTCAAGCAGCTGATCAAGGCGCAGGGCGGCGAGCTTCCCGATCTGAACGACTTCGTCGACGTCAAGGGCATCGTCTCTGTCAAGAGTGAATCCGAGGGCTACGTCAAACGGCTTGATGCGCTTTCGATCGGCCTCTCCGCGATGCGGCTGGGTGCCGGGCGCTCGACGAAGGACGACGACATCGACCCCAACGTCGGCATCGTGCTGAACAAGAAAGTCGGCGATAAAGTCGCAAAAGGCGAGGAACTCGCCTACGTCTACACCAACAAGGAAGGCATCGACGACGAACTCAAGACTATCCTCGACGCTTTCGAGATCACGGGCGAGCATGTCGAGAAACCGCCTCTCATTCTCGAAATCGTCGAATGAAAGCGAGGCGTTCACGATGAATGACGTGATCCATTTCTACAAGACCTACGACCTCACCGCCGTCCGTCGCTTCTATGGGGACGTACTGGGCCTCACTCTCTACAAGGACCAGGGAAAGTGCCTCATCTACGACTTGGACGGGCACGGCAAGATCGGTTTCTGCACGCACCACCCGGCGCATCATGCGAACTCGACCTGCATCGCCTTTGTCTATGAACGCAAGATTGAAGTCGAACGGATGTATGAGCGGCTGAAGACCGAGGTCTCCTCGATCACCCAGCCCAAGCTCAACGATGAATTCAAGCTCTACCATTTCTTCGCCGAAGACCCCGATGGTCATACGCTTGAGTTCCAGGTGTTCCTGAATTAGGGATGTATGACGGTTGTCAGCAGCACGAGGCATGTTATAATGAGGTTGTCGTTTAAACACGGGGAGCTTAGAGGACTAGGCTGAGACGTCCTTGGAACTAGGACGGACCCTACCTGATCTGGGTAATGCCAGCGTAGGAAGAAATCTTTGCACACACGAGGGTTTTGTTCCTAGGCGGAACAGAACCCTTTTTCTATCCTGAAGGGAGTGATTACATGAACCCCACCAGCAGACAGTTGACCGAGACGGCTCTGCTTATCGCCGTGGCCGTCGTCATCGAATTCGCCTTCCGCATCCTGCCGAGGCAGCCGCAGGGCGGCAGCATCGACATCACGATGCTGCCGTTGATCATCCTCGCCTATCGACAGGGCTTCCTCCGTGGATTGCTCGGGGGCATGATTTTCGGTGTCCTGAACTTCCTGCTTTCCGGACTCGCCCTGCACTGGGGGTCGTTCTTTCTGGACTACCTCCTCGCCTTCGGCGCTCTTGCCTCCGCGGCGTGGTTCTTCCGCATGGGCCGAGAGAGCGCCGTCTATTTCGGTCTCGGAATCCTTGCGGCCGGCATCCTGCGTTTCGCCCTCCACGTCGTGAGCGGCGTGGTGTTCTTCGGCGAGTACGCACCGGAAGGCACCCCCGTCCTCGAGTATTCCCTTACTTACAATTTCACCTACATGGGCCCCTCGATCGCGCTGACGCTCGTCATCGGCTTGTTGATCTTCGACCGGCTCAAGCCGCTGCTCGACCGATGAGACGCACTCCCCGTTTATACGACAACCCCGGCTTTCGGCCGGGGTTTTTCCATGAACGCATTATCAGCAGGCCCGGTTTCGTGTATAATGGAAATATAACGTAAGGAGGGATTCGTACATGAAAATCGTGTTCGTGGCGAGCGAGGCTGTTCCGTTCGCCAAGTCCGGCGGGCTGGCGGATGTTGTCGGCAGCCTGCCGAGGACGCTGTTCGGAATAGGCCATGACGTCAGCCTCATCCTGCCCATGCACAAAGTCATCAAGGAAGCCCATCCGGCGCTCGATACGATCAAGGCCGTGCGCATTCCGGTCCATGAGCGTCAGGAATATGCCGGTTTCCAGCATCTGGTCCACGAGGGCATGAATGTCTTCTTGATCGACAACGATTATTATTTCGGGTACCGCGAGCACCTCTACGGCGACTTCGACGACGGCGAACGCTATGGATTCTTCGCCCACGCCGCCCTGAAACTCATAGACGAGCTCGACATCGGCGTCGATGTGCTGCACCTGCACGATTGGCCCACCGGACTCATCCCCTACATCCTCAACCACACCGACGATTACCGTCACATCGCATCAAGGGCACGGACCTTGTTCACCATCCACAACATCGCCTATCAGGGACATTTCGACAAGGGTCTGATGAGCCATTTGAACATCCCCTACGACGATGCGCTGGATTTTGACGGTCACATCAATTTTCTCAAGACCGCCCTTGTCAGCGCCGATCTATTGAGCACGGTCAGCGAGACCCATGCCGAAGAGCTCCGCTACGCCTACTTCGCCCATGGTCTCGAAGCCATCATCGACAGCCGCAAGGATGACCTTTTCGGTATTCTCAACGGCCTCGACACCGATGCGTTCGACCCGCGCCACGATTCGCACATCGCCAAACCCTTCGGTCTTCACAACTATCTCAAGGGCAAGGCCGCCAACCGCCAGGCGCTCAAGGAGCGCTTCCACCTCCCCCCGGATGAGCGCCCGGTGCTCGGCATCGTCTCCCGCCTTACCGAGCAGAAGGGGTTCAACCTGCTTGATGGGGTCGTCGAGCGTCACCTGGAAGCGGGCGATTTCGACCTGGTCGTCCTGGGAGAGGGAGATGAGGACATCAAGGCCTATCTGGAGAACCTCAACCGCCGCTTCCCGGACCGGGTCGGGCTGTATTTCGGCTTCAGCGACCCTATCGCGAGACAGATCTATGCCGGGTCCGATTTCTTCCTGATGCCTTCCCGCTACGAACCGTGCGGCCTCTCGCAGATGATCGCCATGCGCTATGGGGCCGTCCCCATCGTCCGCCAGACCGGCGGGCTCAATGATTCGGTCGAACCGTTCAACCGCTACACGGGAGAAGGAGAAGGGTTCGGCTTTCTGAACTTCGACAGTGCCGACCTTGCCCGCGCGATTGAAGAGGCGACGACGGTCCGCAGGGATTTCGAGCGGTTCAAGAAGCTCATGCGCCGCGGGATGCAGAAAGACTTCAGCTGGGAACGCCGCGCGGAACAATACGAAACCCTTTATCGACGCTTAAGGAGGCGATAGCTTGGACACGCTCGCGTTGATCCTCGCCGGCGGGCGCGGCTCGCGGCTCGACATTCTCTCGGAGAACCGGGTCAAGCCCGCGGTGCCCTTCGCCGGCAAATACCGCATCATCGACTTCACGCTCTCGAACTGCAGCAACTCCGGCATCTACCACATCGGGGTGCTGACGCAGTATCATCCCCTCTCCCTGAGCGAGCACATCGGCGTCGGCAAGCCCTGGGACCTCGACCGGCGCGACACGCGGCTGTCGCTTCTGCAGCCTTATGAGAAATGGTACTCGGGGACCGCGGATTCGGTGCGACAGAATATTGAATACATCAAGCGCTCCGGTGCGCGACGCGTCCTGATCCTCTCGGGTGATCATGTCTACAAGATGGATTACCGTCGGATGCTCAAGCAGCATGAAAAGACCGATGCAAGACTCACCGTCGCCGTGCAGGAGGTTCCCTGGTCGGAGGCGCATCGCTACGGCGTGCTCGAAGCGGATGAGAACCTGCAGATCCGCCGCTTCCAGGAAAAGCCCGCAGAACCCGCGAGCAACCTCGCCAGCATGGGCATCTACGTCTTCGAGACAAAGACGCTGCTGGATGTTCTCGACCAAGTCGAGGCCGAGGGGCTCGACTTTGGAAAGCACATCATCCCGCATCTGATCGGGGACGGTGAAGGTGTCTACGCGCATCTCTTCAACGACTACTGGAAGGATGTCGGCACCTATGACGCCTATCTCGAGGCCAATCTGGAACTGACCGCCACGGTCGACAAGATCCCGCTCGATATGTATGATCGCTCCTGGCGCATCTTCACCCGCAGCGAGGAGCTGCCGTCGGTGAAAGTCGGCTCCAAGGCCACGCTGAATCAGGTGCTCGTCTCCAACGGATCGATCGTCGCCGGGCATGCAAGCCGCAGCGTCCTCTCGCCGGGGGTCGTGGTCCATCCCACCGCGACTGTCAAGAACAGCGTCGTGCTCAACGACGTCGAGATCAAGGAAGGCGCCCTCGTCGAGAACGCCATCATCGACAAGGGGGTCGTCATCGGGGAGAACGCCTATGTCGGCGCCGGCGAGGCGACGCCGAACGAAGAGCGTCCCGACTTGCTCGAAAGCGGCATCACCGTCCTCGGCCAGGGTGTCACCCTCGCGCCCCGCCTGCGCATCGGCAGGAACTGCCGGGTCTTCTCCGGCGTCACGATTGAAAAAGACATCGAAAGCGGCGCCACCCTCCGCCCGCACGACAAACAATAAAAAAAGGCCGACCTGTTCAGGGTCGGCCTTCCTCATCTTTGCTTGCCAGCCACCGATCGACGGCCGAGAGATAATCCAGCCGGGGCGCGATGCCCTCTGCGACCGGCAGACAGCTCGCCCGCAGCTCCTTGAAGGTGATGGACTTGCGACCGCCGCGCGCGGCGCGCTCGAGATAGCCTGAAAGCACTTCGTAAGGCAGCAGCAGCACTTCATCGAGATGCGCGAGCCGCACCAGCAAAAACGCCAGACCGCCGTGTTCGCTGACGGCGCGCAGATGCTCGATCTGATGCGCGTGCACGTTCTTCAGCGGGTAGGCGTTGCGTTCGTGGGTCTCCTTGACGTCGAAATCCACATAGCGCCCCCGGTAGACTCCGTTGTAGTCGGTGGTCGAGGGGCGGCGGTAGTAGGCTTCGGTAATCTTCGCCTTCGAGCGGCGGGGGTAATCGACGTTGACAATCTGGACGGGTGTCGGCTTTTTGTGGATCACGGCCCGGTTGTGTTCGCGGTAGTGGCGGTTGCTTTCATTGATGAGCTTCTCAAGCGCCATGCCACGATTGGCCGTGTGCTGCTTCGGACGCCGATAGGGCGTCTTGCGCGTCGGATAACGGATCAATTCGACCACCTCGTCTTCAGTGTATCACACCCGCCGGCGAACGTTGAGGGAAAAACAGAAGAAACCGCGTAAGGGCTCGGCGAATGACCCGGAATGTGTTATAATGCTTTAGAAAGCCAAGTAAGGAGGCACGAACTATGGCCCGCATAGACTTTTTCGCACTCGGCGGTCTCGAAGAGGATGGAAAGAATCTTTACTGCCTCGAGATCGACCAGGCCATCTACATCCTCGACGCCGGGCTGAAATACCCGACGGACGAACTTTACGGCGTCGACGCCATCCTGCCGGATCTATCCTATCTCGTCCATAACCGTTCGCGCATCAAGGGGCTGTTTCTCAGTCACGGTCATGAAGACCACATCGGCGCGGCCCCGAGACTCCTCAAGGAGACCGGCGTCCCCGTCTATGGCACCTATTTCACGCTCGCACTGCTCAAGGATACGATGCGGGACCAGGGCCTCGACCCCGAGGCCTACACCATGCACACGGTGAAAAGCACCGACACGCTCCGCTTCAAGAACGTCGAAGTCGTCTTCTATCAATCGACGCATTCGATCCCGGAAAGCGTGGGCATGGCGTTCAACACGGAGGACGGGGCGCTTGTCTACGCACCCGATTATACCTTTGATCAGAACGTCGACCCCGCTTATGCGACGTCGTTCGAGCGTCTTTCCTACATCGCCCGCCACAAGGTCCTCGCCACGCTCACCGAGACCCTCGGCGCCGAGCAGAGCGGGCACTCGCACACCACCCAGGATCTGGACTACGAGCTCAATCAGGCCTTCATGCACGCAAAGAAACGCGTGGTCATCTCCTGTTTTTCGACCGATATCTTCCGCATCCAGAAAGCCGTCGACATCGCCTTGAAGCACGGCCGGCGCATCGCCATTCTCGGCCGCAAGGCCCAGCGGATGGTCGACATCGCTCTCAAGCTCGGTGTCCTGCGCATCCCCGAGGAAAAGCTCGTCAAGCTCAAGTTCATCGACGAGAAGAACAAGAACACGTTCGAGGACGGACTCGTCATCGTCACCGGCGACCGCCATGAGCCCTTTTATATGCTGCAGCGCATGGCCCGGAAACTGGACCGGCTCATCCATCTGGACCCCAGCGACCACGTGGTGCTGATGACCCCGCCGGTACCCGGCACGGAGAAAATCGCGGCGCGCACGCTCGACATCCTCTCCCGCAACGACATCAACCTCGTGCAGATCGACCCCGCGAAACTCCCGGCGGCCCACGCCAGCAGCGAGGACATCAAGCTCCTCACCAACATCCTCCGTCCCGAGCACATCATCCCGGTCGTCGGCGAGCCGCGCCATTTCTTCGCCCTCCGCAAGATCGCGGGCTCGCTCGGCTACGGCGACGAGCGCGTGCATCTGCTCACCAACGGTCAGGTCTTCCGTTTCGAGGACGGCGAGGCGAAAGGGGTCGTCCGCAGCGTCAAAAGCGGCGACATGCTCGTCGATGGCATCCTTGAAGGCGACGTCTCCGATGTCGTCCTCAAGGACCGCGAGATTCTCTCCCAGGATGGATTGTTGCTGCTGATCGCCCACATCAACTCTCGCGAGAAGCAGACCATCGGCGACCCGGAGGTCCTATCCCGAGGTTTCGTCTTCATGAAGGAGAACGAAGCGCTGATCGAGAAGGTCCGCGACATCTACCGCAACATCGCCTCGAAAAACCTCGGCAAGGGCCGCATCGACTGGCGCGGCTTCAAGGAGAAACTGCGCGAGGACGTCGGCCGCTATCTCTACAAAAGCACCTCGCGGCGCCCTATCGTCATCCCCATCCTGATCGATGTGCCGAAATGAGGAATGACGGATGGAACTAGTAGTCTACGCCGACAATCTAGAGCCGCAAGACGTCGCCGACCGCAAACCGCATCGCGGCGCAAGGGCCGTCATCGAGCGGGAAGGAGAGGGCTGTCTGCTTCACTTGTCGAAGCTGGACCGCTACACACTCCCCGGCGGCGGCATCAAACGCGATGAAGAACCTTTGGACGCTGTCTTCCGGGAAGTTCGCGAAGAGACCGGCCTGATTCCCACCGAGGCCGTCCCGACGGTTCTCATCCGGGAGCACTTCCCCGATTCAAGCTGGGAGCATCATTTCTTCAAGGTCCGTGTTGAACCTGGCACGCCCAACCCGCAGGAACTCACGGCGGAAGAGCGCGCGCTCGGTCTCGAGGCGGCTTTCGTCCCGCTGGATACGGCGCTTGCGAAACTCTCGAGAGAAGTCGACGATCCCATCACGGCCCAGATCCACAAGCGCGAACTGATGGGACTCATGCACAGTCTTGACGATTCGTGACCCGGGCGTTGTGAAATTGGCATAATGGTTTACATCCGCGGTTGATGTGTTATAATTAGCCGCGGATTAATTATAGGAGGTAGATTATGGCTAACGATGAGAAAAAGAAAAAAGACGCACAAGTCGAGGACCTCGGCAACAACCGTGTCAAGCTCGAGATCGATGTGAGCGCCGAGGAATTCGAGCAGGGCCTCGACCACGCCTACGATAAAATCAAGGACGAGGTGGAGATCGAAGGCTTTCGCAAAGGCAACGTCCCGCGCCCCGTCTACGAGCAGCACAAGGGTGTGGAAAATCTCTACGAAGATGCGCTGAACCATGTCATCCAGGAGACCTACACGGATGTCGTGCTCGGCGAGGAGCTTCCGGTCGTCTCGCAACCGAAGATCGACCTGGATGTAAACAAGGTCCAGAAGGGATCCCCCTTCACGTATACGGCTACCGTCGCCGTCCGCCCCTCTGTCAAGCTCGGGCAATACAAGGGCTTCGAGATGGAGCGCCCCTCGGAAACGGTCACGGAAGAGGAAATAGACAAGGAAATCGAGCAGCTGCGCGAACAGAACGCCGAGCTGGTCGTCAAGGACGACGCCGCCGTCGAGGACGGCATGACCGCCGTATTCGATTTCAAGGGTTACATCGACGGCGAACCGTTCGAAGGCGGCGAGGCCGAGAACCACGAGCTCGAAATCGGCAGCGGTCGTTTCATCCCCGGTTTCGAAGAACAGATGAAAGGCATGTCCCCCGGTGAGGAAAAGGAGATCACGGTCACCTTCCCGGAGGATTATCAGGCCGAGCATCTCGCCGGCAAGGAGGCGACTTTCGAAGTCAAGCTCCACGAACTCAAGCAAAAACAGATTCCCGAACTGAACGATGAATTCGTCGAGGATCTCGATAGAGAGAATGTCTCGACGGTCGAGGAGCTGCGTCAGGATATCGAGCGGGAACTCCGCGAGCAAAAGCAGAAGGCCAACGAGAACAAGCTTGTCGACTTCGCCGTCGAACAGGCGAGCCAGAACGCCGAGATGGAGATTCCCGAGGAAATGGTCGAAGAAGAGAAGAACCGCATGATGGACCGTACCAAGCAGCAAGCCCAGCAGTACGGCATCGACCTCGATACCTACCTGCAACTGACCGGCCAGGACAAGGAACAGTTCGAGAACAAACTGAAAACGGACGCCGAACGCTCCATCCGCTACAACCTCACAATCGACGCCATCTCCAAAGAAGAAGGCATCGACGCATCCGAGGAAGAGGTCGAGGCGAAGTATCAAGAACTCGCCGAGCAGCACAACATGGATGTCGAGCAGGTCCGCGAGCAGGTTCAGGACTCCGCCGTCAAGCAGGAGGTCGTCTTCCGCAAGACCATCGACATGCTGGTCGACGAACTTGAACTGAAGGACCCCGAATCCGAGGAAACCGGCGAAAACGAAGAGTAAACACAAAAAACACTTCTTCGGAAGTGTTTTTTAAGGGAGTGTGCCCAGGATGCTCAAACTGGTCGTCTTCGACCTCGACAACACCCTCCTCGATGCACGCAAGCGTCTCGATGCGAGCGTCGTCGAGGCCATCGACCGCCTGAAGGCGAGCGGCATCAAAGTCGGCATCGCCACCGGCCGCACCGCCGGCGTCGCCCGGCCCTTCATCGACAGAATCCGCCCCGACGCCCCCGTCGCCTATAACAACGGCTCGCTGATCGAACACCAGGGCGAGGTGGTCCACGAAAGCACCATCCCGCCCGAGACGCTCCGAAAACTGATCCGCGAGGCCGCTTCGGCAGGACTTGAAGTCGTCGTCTACCGACATTCGCATCTGCTTGGTCCGCCCTCGGAGCGCATGCAGTTCTTCGAGGATTACAGCGAGCTGCTCTCCCGCTTCCCCGTGAGGATCACCGTGACGGAGGATCTGGATACGTTGAGCGCGGAAGCGGCCCACAAGCTGCTCATCGAGGACCCCTCCGGTGAAAGCCCGGCTTTCGAGCGACTGTTCCACCGGGGGGATGTGCACGTCACGCGCAGCCAGCAGTTCTTCATCGACGTGACTCCGAAGAGCGCGCACAAAGGCGCCGCCATCCAGCGGATCATGAAGCTTGTCGGAGTCTCACCAGAAGAGACGGCGGCCTTCGGCGACAACGACAACGACGCCGAGATGCTCGCAGCGGTTCGCTTTTCTTTCGCCATGAAAAATGCTACAATAAAGGCGAAACAGGCGGCAGTGCACGTGACCGCTCTGGATGCGGAGCATGCGGGTGTCGCCGACACCTTGAACCACCACGACATATTCAAAGTAGGTGAAAACGGATGAAACGAACTGTGACCATCACCGACGAAGCGGGCATGCATGCCCGTCCGGCCTCGAAAGTGGCCGCCAAGGCAGGAGAGTACGACAATGAGATCACCCTCTCCTACCAGGGACGTTCCGTCAATCTCAAAAGCGTGATGGCCTTGATGTCCCTCGGAATCCCCCAGGGCGGGGAAGTGACCGTCTCCGTCGACGGCGACGACGCCGAGGATGTTCTCAACGCCATCATCGACACCCTCGCGGAACAAGGCCTCATCGATGGATAGTGTGTTCGGCGAACACACTATTTTTTTATCATTTTCTTTTGCGGAACCGACGTGTCCCGCGTATAATGTATATTGGTGTCCGCGTAGTGTATGGATTGCGCGGGTGCGCAAAATCATGTATATTGTGACTAACGCCACATGTTACATTCCAGAGGTGAACAACTATGTTTGATACCACACAGAAGACCAACGCATCGCTTCCCGCTATCGCCATCCGAGGGCTGGCCCCCTTTCCGCATACAGATGTGCGCACGGAGGTCGGACGCTCGATTTCAAAGTCCGCGTTGCTGGAAGCCGAACGCAACCACGATTCCTACGTGCTGCTTTTGATCCAGAAGAACCCCAGCGTCGAGGAGCCCGGCGAGGAGGACCTCCTTCCCTGGGGCATCGTTGCCAAGATCGGCATCAAGATCAAGCTCCCCAACGGGAACTTCAAGGTCAAGTTCGACCCGCTCATCCGCGCCGAAATTAAGCAATTTGACGAGACGGACCCTTACTTCGTAGTCAATTTCGAGACCCGCCCCTCGACCTTCGGTGACCAGGATGAAGAAGCAGCCCTGGTCCGCATGATCGTCAAGCAGGTCCAGGAAAACGCCCAGTCGCTGCTCAACAACCCCAAACAGAGCCTGGAGACCGTCCAAAGCGGCCTCCCGACCGACAAGCTCGTCGACAAGCTCGCCAGCAATCTTAAGATCTCCGAGGACGAGAAATTCAAGTACCTCGAGACCAGCTCGGTCGAACAGCGTCTGAACTACCTTCTGCAGGACATCGAGAAGGAACGCCACATGAGCGAGATCGAGGAGAAGATCAACCGTACGGTCAAGAAGAACATCGATGAGAATCAGCGGGAATACTACTTGCGCGAGAAGCTCCGTGCGATCCAGGAAGAGCTTGGCGACAAGGCCAAGAAGGAATCCGAAATCGAGGAGCTCCGCGAAAAGATCAAGAACAAGGGCATGCCCGAGCACATCGAGGAAAAAGCCCTCTACGAACTCTCCCGCTACGAGACCCTTCCGGCCTCAAGCGGCGAGAGCGGCGTAATCCGCACCTACCTCGACTTCCTCATCGATCTGCCCTGGCAGGAACAAAGCGAGGACGAGACCGATATCAAGAAGGCCCAGCGCAAGATTGAAGAGACGCACTACGGGCTTGAGGACGTCAAGGAGCGCATCCTTGAATACCTTTCGGTGAAGCTCCTCACCGGCAAGAACCCGCAGACCATCCTCTGCCTTGTCGGCCCTCCCGGCGTGGGCAAGACATCCCTTGCGCAATCGATCGCCCAGGCGCTCAACCGCAAGTTCGTCAAGCAATCGCTCGGCGGCGTCAAGGACGAAAGCGAGATCCGCGGCCACCGCCGCACCTATCTCGGCGCGCTGCCCGGCCGCATCCTGCAGGGCATGCGGAAGGCGAAGGTCATCAACCCGCTCTTCCTGCTCGATGAGATCGACAAGCTCGGCTACGACTACAAAGGCGACCCGAGCTCGGCCATGCTCGAAGTCCTCGACCCCGAACAGAACAAATACTTCTCGGATCACTACCTCGAAGACCAGTACGACCTCTCGCACGTGCTCTTCATCACGACCGGCAACTACCTCGGCAACATCCCCGCGCCGCTGAGGGACCGGATGGAGATCATCGAACTCTCGAGCTACACCGAGATCGAGAAATACCACATCGCGACCAAGCACCTGCTTCCCAAGCAGCTCGAGACCCACGGGCTCGAGAAGAAGAAGCTCACCGTCGACGACGCCGCCGTGATGCGCATGATCCGCGAATACACCCGTGAAGCCGGCGTGCGCCAGCTCGACCGGCTGTTCGGCAAGATCGTCCGTAAAGCCATCAAGCGCATCCTCGGCGAGAAGAAGGACCATGTCCACGTCGAAGCCGCCACGCTCGAGGACTTCCTCGGCAAACCCAAATACACGCGCTCCGCGACCGACAAGGAACCCCGCGTCGGCGTCGCGACCGGCCTGGCCTACACCCAGTTCGGCGGCGACACGCTGTCAGTCGAAGTCGCGACCTTCAGCGGCAACGGCAAGCTCTCCCTCACCGGCCAGCTCGGAGATGTGATGAAGGAATCGGCCGAAGCGGCGCTCTCCTATGTCAAGGCCAACCACGACCATTTCGGCATCGCGAAAGACACCTTCGAAAAGCTGAACGTCCACATCCACGTCCCCGAGGGCTCGATTCCCAAGGACGGCCCGAGCGCTGGTATCACCATTGCCATCGCCCTCGTCAGCGCCCTGACAAACCGCAAGGTCGACCCGAAGATCGGCATGACGGGCGAGATCACCCTCCGCGGGCGCATCCTGCCTGTGGGCGGTCTCAAGGAGAAAGCGATCGCCGCGCACCGGGGCGGTCTGAAACAGATCCTGATTCCTGAGGAGAACGAACGCGACGTCGACGACATCCCTCAGGAAGTCCGCGATGTGCTCGACATCGCGATCGTCGAAAGCGTCGACGCAGTTGCGGAAAAAACCCTGATCGAGAGCTAAGGCAATCCCACGGATTGCCTTTTTCTCCGGAAAGGAGACAGACGATGTCCATACCCGTTGAAGGGCCCCTCACCGCCGTCGATCCGGAAGACTTCCCCGAGGACGCTTTAGATGAATATTTGTTGCTCGGCCGCAGCAACGTGGGAAAAAGCACCTTCATCAATACGCTTCTCAACCGCCGAATCGCACGCATATCAAAGACGCCGGGCCGCACGCGGACCTTGAACTTCTATCGTGTGGCGCAGCGTTTCCACCTCGTCGACGCCCCGGGGTATGGCTATGCACGCCAAAGCAAGCTTGAGCGCGCACAGCACGGCGAGATGGTCGAGAACTACCTCGCCCTGCGCGGCGTCCTCAGACACGCCTTCCTGCTTGTGGATTGCCGTCATGAGCCCACCGAGGACGACCGGCTCATGGGACGCTATCTCGAGGATGGTGGCGTCACGTTCACCCTGGTGGCGACCAAGGCCGACAAAATCGCCAAAGGCCGCCGCAAGCAGCATGCAGACAAGCTGCGGCGCGTGTTCCCGGCCGCCGAGGATGTGGTGCTCTATTCAAAGGACGGCCTGAACCGCCACAAGCTGTTAGAACTGCTCGGTCTCACAAATGCGGCGCAACCAGAAAAGCAACGTTGAAAACCGCGCAGCGTTATGGTAGACTTACAGTAACACGAGGACGGAGAAGAGTAGACGGCACAGCCTCCAAGAGAGCCGGTGGTGCTGAAAACCGGCAGGCGGACCCGTCGAAGGTCGCTCCCGAGTCGGATCGGTGAAAAGCGCAGTAGCCCATCCCGTAGCACGGCGTTAACGTGTCAAGCGCCGGCTGAGAAGCCGGAAGTAAGGTGGTACCGCGATGAAGTCGCCCTTAGTCTCTGAGGGCGTTTTTTATTTCAAAACCACCACGGACGAAGACCGAAGGAGTGAGACGCATGGACATGGCGAAGAAGTACGACCACAAGGCCGTCGAGGCCGACACCTATGCATGGTGGAAACAGAAAGGATTCTTCAAAAGCGGCGACGACGAGGACAAGGAACCCTACACGATTGTCATCCCGCCCCCGAATGTCACCGGCAGCCTGCATCTCGGGCATGCCTGGGACAATGCCCTGCAGGACCTCATCATCCGCAAGAAGCGCATGGAAGGCTACGACGCGCTGTATCTGCCCGGCATGGATCACGCGGGCATCGCCACCCAGTCGAAGATCGACGCGCGCATCCGTGAACGCGGCGACGACCCGCGGGCGATGGGACGCGGGGCGTTTCTCGAAGAGGCCTGGGCCTGGAAGGATGAATACGCAAAGCTGATCCGCCAGCAATGGGCCGCACTCGGCCTCAGCGTGGATTACGACAAGGAACGTTTCACCCTCGATGAAGGGTTGAGCCGGGCCGTGCGTGAAGTCTTCATCCGGCTGTATGAGAAAGGTCTCGTCTACCGGAAGGAACGCATCATCCACTGGGATGTCGAAGCCCGCACGGCGCTTTCGAACATCGAAGTCGACTACGAGGAGGTCGACGGGCGCCTCTATTACTTCAAATACGAACTTTCCGAGGGAGAAGGGCATCTGCTGATCGCGACCACGCGTCCGGAGACCATGTTCGGCGACACGGCGCTGATGGTGCATCCCGAGGATGAGGCGCGGCGCCCCTACATCGGCAAGCACGTCTACATCCCGGGCACTGAGCGCACGATCCCCGTCATCGCCGATGCCTACGTCGACCGAGAGTTCGGCACCGGCGCCGTCAAGGTCACCCCCGCACACGACCCGAACGACTTCGAGGTCGGGGAGCGGCATGGACTAGAGATGCCCCTGTGCATGGAGGAGGACGGCACCATGAACGACCTCGCCGGCCCCTATGCGGGTCTTGACCGTTTCGAATGCCGCCGTCGCGTCGTCGAGGATCTTGAAGCCTCGGGTCTGCTCACGAAGGTCGAGACGCACGTGCACAACGTCGGCCACAGCGAACGCACCGGCGTCCAGGTCGAACCGCGGCTTTCGAAACAATGGTTCGTCCACATGGAGCCGCTCGCAGAGCAGGCGCTCGAGCAGTCCACCGCGGAATTCATCCCCCCGCGCTTCGAGAAGACGTTCCGTCGCTGGATGGAGGAAGTGCAGGACTGGTGCATCAGCCGCCAGCTGTGGTGGGGGCACCGCATCCCCGCCTACTACGGCCCCGACGACGACGTCTACGTCGGCGAGAACCCGCCGGAAGGCTACGTGCAGGACGAGGATGTCCTCGACACCTGGTTCTCCTCGGCGCTGTGGCCGTTCTCGACCCTGGGCTGGCCCGAAGAAAAAGCCGAATACAGACGCTATTATCCGACACAGACGATGGTCACCGGCTACGACATCATCTTCTTCTGGGTCGCGAGGATGATCTTCCAGGGGCTCGAGTTCACCGGGCGCACACCATTCAAGCATGTGCTCATCCACGGGCTCATCCGCGACGCGGAGGGACGCAAGATGAGCAAGTCGCTAGGCAACGGCGTCGATCCGATGGACATCAAGGAGAGCCACGGCATCGACACCCTCCGGTATTTCCTCACGACCGCCTCCGCGCCGGGACAGGATCTCCGCTTCGAGATGGAGAAAGTCGACGCGAGCTGGAATTTCATCAACAAGCTCTGGAACATCTCCCGTTTCACCCTGATGCACGTCGCCGGAATGGATGAATCGGACACAGCTTTTGACCCCGAGCAGCTGACGCTCAGCGACCGCTGGATCCTCTCCAGGCTGCAGCGCACCATCCGGGAGGTCAACCGCCTCCTCGACGCCTTTGAATTCGGCGAGGTCGCCCGCGCCTTGTACAAGTTCAGCTGGGAGGAGGTCGCGGCCTGGTATGTCGAGATCGCCAAACGTCCCCTTTCCGCGGGCGGCGAGGATGCATCCCGCACACGGGCGGTGTTGCTGCATGTGTGGCGCGCGGTGCTGAAGATGCTGCATCCGTTCATGCCGTTCGTCACCGAGGAGATTTATCAGAAACTCCCCCTGCGCGAGGCCGAATCGATCATGATCAGCCCCTGGCCGCAGGCGGATCCGTCCTTCGACGATCAAGCGGCCGAGGATGACTTCGAGACCCTCCGCACCCTGATCACCCGCGTGCGGAACGTGCGCAACGAATACAACGTCTCCAACCAGCAACCCATCGATCTGCACATTGCCTGCGATCAGAAGACGGAAGATCTGCTCAGTCGAGAGCGACCCTTGATCGAACGCTTCACGAACCCCGGCAGCTTTAATATCAGCCGCGAGGTCTCCTTGGACGCGAAGGCGCTCAGCTATGTGGATGCCCGTTTCACGCTGCACATCCCCCTCGGCGACGTCGTCGACCTCGACGCCGAGCTCAAGCGGCAGCAGGCGGAGCGCGAACGGCTCGAGAGCGAGATCGCCCGCGCGGAGAAGATGCTCGCCAACAAGAATTTCGTCGAGAAGGCTCCGCGCGAGAAGGTCGACGAGGAAAAGCGCAAGCTAGAGCGCTACCAGAAGGAGAAACAACAGGTCGAACGCCGGATCGAGGAACTGAAGAACGATGTTTGAAACCTTCGAGGCCGCGCAGCGCTGGATTGAATCCGTCCAGAAGTTCGGCCAGAAACTCGACCTCACCCGCATGAAGGAAGCCTGCAAGCTGCTCGACCACCCGCAGCTGACCTTCAAGACCATCCACATCGGCGGCACCAACGGCAAGGGCTCGACGCTCAACTTCCTCAAGCACATACTTGCGGAGGCGGGCTATCGCGTAGGGACCTTCACGAGCCCCTACGTCGTCCACTTCAACGAGCGCATCACTCTTGATGGCGAGCCCATTCCACAAGCAGACCTCCTGCATTACATCAACATCATCCACGACTTCCAGGAGCGCTACCGCCGGGAGTATGGCGATCAGATCACTTTCTTTGAACTGATGACGCTGATCAGCTTTCTGTACTTCCGTGACCGGGATGTCGATGTCGTGCTCTATGAAGTCGGGCTCGGCGGAAGGCTCGATGCGACCAACGTCATCGCCCCGCTGCTTGCGGTGATCACCAGCGTGGGCTACGACCACATGCATGTCCTTGGCGACAATCTAGCAAGCATCGCCCGCGAAAAGCTCGGGATCGTCAAGGACGGCGTCCCGCTGGTGAGCGGTCATATGGACGAGACGCTGGATGAAACCTTCCGGGAAGTCACCGACCGCAAACAGGCGCCGCTCTACCTCGCGCGGGAGGAACCGCTTGCAAACATCAATCCCGGACCGCCGACCACTTTCCAATTCCAGGGCACCGACTACACCATCAACCAAGTCGGCCTGCATCAGGTCGAGAACGCCCGCACGGCGCTAATCGCCGCCGACGTGCTCGCGCGACGCGATGCCTTTCGGATCTCCGCTGCAAGCAAGCGTCGGGGACTGGAGCGGGCCCGCATGCCGGGCCGCTTTGAACTCGTCGAACGGGGCGTCATTCTCGATGGCGCCCACAACATCTCCAGTCTCGAGGCTCTGATCGCCTCCATCAAGGCCTACTATCCCGACACGCCGATCCGTGTGCTGTTCACTGTCATGCGCGACAAGGCCTATGTGCCGATGCTGAAGCGGCTCGAGCGCATCGCCGATCGGCTTATTTTCACCGAACTTTCCAATCCCCGCGGCGAACGCGCATCCGTGCTGCTCGAACATGCGACGCACCCAAGGGCGGAAGCCGTCCCGGATTGTCAGGAAGCCTACGCCCGTGCAAAGCCCGAACCGTCCGAGGATGCGATTCTGCTCGCCGTCGGGAGCTTGTATTTCATCAGCGAACTGCGCCGCCACATTCTCGGCGAGGGCCTCGCATAAAAAAGACGCGCCGTCTTGACAGCGCGTCCTCTCTATAGCGGCAGCCTCTCACCCTTCGAGATGCTTGCGCCGGAAGGCCTGCACGATTTCCTTGGCCGTCTGCGGGGAGTGTTCGGCCAGCACGGCGTCGGAGAGACGTTCGAGATCCGTGGAATCAATGCGGGCGAGGGCCTCGCGGATTCTGAGGATCGAGGCGGGCGACATGGAAAGCTCGTCGACGCCGATGCCGGCAAGCAGCAGCGCGGCGTCGAGGTCGCCGGCAATTTCACCGCAGACGCCGACCTCGGTCTGTTCTGCGTGCGCTTCATCGACGACGTGCTTGATCAGCCTCAGCAGCGTCGTATCAAGCGGTTGATAGAGGTAGGCGACGGATTCGTTCATGCGGTCGGCGGCGAAAAGATACTGGATTAGATCGTTGGTGCCGATGCTGAAGAAATGGACCTTTTCGGCGAGCCGCCGGGCGTTGAGGGCGGCTGCGGGAATTTCAATCATGATACCGACTTTGATATTGGTCTGATATTCGTATCCTTCCTCATCAAGCGATCGGCGCGCTCGCTCAAGCGCCTCAAGGGCGGCGTCCAGCTCTTTTTCGGTCGCCACCATGGGGAACATGATGCGCACGTCGCGTTGATTCCTCGCCGCCCGCAGCAATGCCCTGAGCTGCGTCTGAAAGAGCGATTCCTCTTCGAGGGTGAGGCGGATGGCGCGTCGTCCGAGAAAGGGATTCGCCTCCTTTGGCTGCTCGAGATAGGGAAGATCCTTGTCGCCGCCGATGTCGAGCGTGCGGACAATCACCGGCGAAAGCTTTTCAAAGACCCGCTCGTACGCTTGGATTTGTCGTTCTTCATCGGGCATGGCGGGCTGGTCCATGAATAGGAATTCCGTGCGGAAGAGTCCGACGCCCTCGGCGCCGTTTTCGAGGACGGGGTCGAGCTCCTTGTCGGAGCCGATGTTGGCATAGAGCGGGATCCCCTTGCCGTTCATCGTCTTTGTCTTGCGGTCGGCATAGGCCTTCAAACGCTCTCGCTCCTTTTCCTGTTCCCTGACGAGGGAGCGCGCGCGCTCCAGCGTCTTCTTGCCGGGGTCGACGACAATTTCGTTGTCGGAGGCGTTCAAGAACACCCGCTGATTGTCCTCGATGGCTTCAAGCGCGCCGTTGGCCCCGACAATGGCCGGCAGTCCGAGCGCCCGGGCGATAATCGCCGTGTGCGAGGTGCGCCCGCCGCTCTCGGTGATGAATCCCTTCACCTTATCAAGGTCCAGTCCGGCCGTATCGCTCGGTGTGAGGTCTTTCGCGACGACAATCGTATCCTCTTCGAGCAGCGAGAGGTCCTTGACTTCCTTGCCGAGCAGATGCGCGAGCACGCGTTGCTGAATATCCTTGATGTCGGCCGCCCGGCCGCGGAAGTATTCGTCCTCCATCTGCTCGAACATCTGGATGTATTGGTCGGTGATGGTCTGGTAGGCGTAGGCCGCCGTCACCTGGTCGTTCTCGATCATCGCTTCGACCTGCTTGCGGATCTCGGGGTCGTCGAGCATCTCGAGGTGCGCGCCGAAGATCTCCGCCTGTTCACTGCCCAGACGGTCCTCGGCCTGCTTCTGGATGGTTTTGATCTCTTCACGGCTTTTCTCTAAAGCTTCACGGAACGCTTTCAGGCAGGCTTCGATTGAGTCACAGCCTTGTTTTTCGGCACGGATCGTCTCTTTTTCCAGTCGGATGGCTTTCCCGACGGCATAACCTTCGCTCGCCGTTTTACCTTTAATCATCATGAACCGCCTCCTTGAATAATCTCAAATCCATTTTAGCATAGCTCCCCTCGGGTGCAAAGCATAAGCCCTTGTCGGCGCAAAGAAGAAGAGGTGACAACGTGAAACGTTTAAAAGACCCCGAAGGCTTCGCCCATAGGCTCTGCGGGTGGTATCGCGAACACCGGCGCGAGCTGCCGTTTCGAAAGACGAAGGACCCCTACCGGATCTTCATCAGTGAATTGATGCTCCAGCAGACGCAGGTCACGACCATGCTCCCCTATTACGAGCGCTTCATCGAGCGTTTCCCTGATGTCCACGCATTGGCCGCGGCCGATCGGGAAACGGTGCTGAAGCTCTGGGAGGGGCTGGGGTATTACAACCGTGCTCGACATCTTCATGAAGCGGCCCGACATGTTGTCGAGATCCACGGCGGCGCGTTTCCAGAAGATTTTGAGGAGCTCCTGACCCTCAAGGGCGTGGGGCGCTACACCGCGGCCGCCATCCGCTCCATTGCATTTGAAAGGCCGTCTCCGGCCGTCGATGGCAATGTGATGCGGGTCATGTGTCGCGTGCTCGCCTATGACGCCGACCCGACGAAAGTTTCCGAACGCAAGCGGATTGAATCCGTGCTCACCGACGCCATCGTCCATGAAGTGCCATCGGATTTCACCCAGGGCATGATGGAACTTGGCGCTTTGATCTGCCGGCCGGATCCTGCTTGCGAAAAATGTCCGCTGCGCGACTGTTGCTTCGCATACGAACAAGGCATTCAGCGGACCTTGCCGCGCAGACCCAAAAGAAAATCCAAACCCGTTGAAACCTATCATGTCTTCATTTATGGCGACGGCCGGCGTTTTCTATTCATGCGGCGTCCGGAATCCGGATTGCTGGGAGGGCTGGATGGACTCCCCCAATACGGCGGAACACTGAAGCAGGCGCTGGCTGCGTTCGCACAGGATTATGAGGTGCGGGTTGGATCTCACGAGCATCTAGGGAATGTGCGGCACACCTTCAGCCACAAACAATGGCTGTTGAAAGTCCATCAAGTGTTCGGACAAGGCGGCGAGCATCACCTGAAACAGCCTGGATCAAGCGGGACAGCCATACCGCGGGCCCACAGCAAAGTCCTCGAGCTGTTCCAAAAGCAAAACGGCACCTTTGCGTGAACGATGTTTATGAAGCGAGGTGCTGACCATGTTCCTTATCCGGGAGATGCCTTACAGTGAACGGCCACGGGAGCGGTTCCTGACTTACGGTCGGGAGGCGCTCTCAACGGCGGAGCTCATCGCCATTGTGCTGCGTACCGGCAGCCCGCAGCAAAGCGTTCTTGAACTCGCCCGGGCGATCACCGTCGCCCATCCGACCCTCAAGGGTCTTTCCCAGGTCCCCGTCGAGACATTGACAAGGATGAAGGGCATCGGGACGGCGAAGGCCATCCAGCTGCTCGCCGCCCTGGAGCTCGGCAAGCGTCTGCACACCGAGACCTTCCCGAAGCACGTGCAGCTGCTTTCACCCGAGAAAGTGTACGAATACCTCAAGAGCGATCTGGAGATGCGTACACAGGAGATGTTCTACGCGCTTTATCTTGACACCAAGGGGGCGCTCATCCGCAAGGAGCTGCTGTTCATCGGCTCGCTCACCTCGGCGCTCGTACATCCGCGGGAGCTTTTCAAGCACGCGGTGTCGCTGAGCGCGGCGAGCGTGGTGCTGGTGCACAATCATCCCTCCGGCGATCCGACCCCCTCTCAAAGCGACAAGCGCATCACCCGGATGATGGTCGAGAACGGCCGGTTGATGGACATCGGAATCCTGGATCATATCATCATCGGCAAAGGGCGTTATTATTCCTTCCGCGAGCACAGCGAGATGTGAACGGGGTTTTATCCTTCCTTGCGAGCATGTATAATGAGGACGAGCCCGTGTACGTTTTTGCGAACATCGAGCGGAGGGATTGGGTTGCTGATCGAATATTTCTTCAAAATGAACCCGTTTTTGAAACGGTTCAGCGCTTCAGAAGCGGACAAAACCGACCTGGAGCTGGACAGGGTTCTGCAGTACGCCGCCTACGGGAGCGGGCTGTTTCTTGTCGCGGGCATGCTCGCCGGCGCTGGTTACGGCCGTCTGCATCTGTGGCTGCAGGATATTCTAGGCGGCGTCGCCGCACTCACCGTGGGCATCCTCGTGGCCGTCCTGCTTCAGATGCTCGCCTTGTTCATGCTTCGCCGCGGATTCAAAGAGCAGCTGCGGTCTGCGTTTCTCTCGAAAATGTCCATCGTGCTCCAGGGCGGCTTCGTCGGCGTGCTCTTCGGTACGCTCGGTATGGTGAGCGGAAGTATGCTGCTGCCGATGGTCCCCATCCTCGTCTTCAGTGTCTTCGTGGCGAAACTGGCCCTCCATCGCAGTCGCCTCATCAGCCCCGGCGTCCGTTTGGGCAACGTGTTCGCCGCACTTGTTTTCGGGGCCGCGATCGCCGCTGTACTGGGGCTGCCCGTGGTCTCGATGATGGGAGAGGCGCTGCTATTTTTCCGGTTGACGCTCTACATCATGGTTGGCGTCGCGACGCTGCTTTATGCCTCGTTTGCCCTGACGGTCGCCTTCGACCGCTTGAGACGAATCGTCGAACAGGGTGTGACGCCGGAGAACGCCTGGCTGCTGGCCGCTTCGACCCTCTTCGGAATGCTTTGGCTTTATGTGGCTTTCTTGGCCGCGACGCCCGCCTGCATCGGGCGCCTCTCCCGCCTCCATAATTAGGGACGGTCATCCTTTACAAACGAGGGTTGTTGCTGTATAATAATTAAAGCTGTAAAGACAACGTCTACGACGCATGTCCGCAGCATACCGCACGGAAAGGGTTCAAGCGTGGCTCCGCCACCACCCCGACGGCGAGTCTTGATAACGAGGAGGTGCTCACGACATGTATGCAGTCTTCGAGACCGGCGGCAAGCAGTTCCGCGCCGAGAAAGGCGACGAACTCTTCATTGAGCGTTTAAACGCAGATGAAGGCGACACGGTGACATTCGACGATGTATTGATGCTCGGTGGCGAAAAGACCGTCATCGGCAACCCGACCGTCGAAGGGGCGAAAGTCGAAGGCAAAGTACTTAAACAAGGAAAAGCCCGCAAAATCACCGTCTACAAGTACAAGCCCAAAAAGAACTATCACCGCAAGCAAGGCCACAGACAGCCTTACACGAAAGTTCAGATCACGAATATCATCACCGGCTGAACCAGCCGGAATCAAACTTTATGAAGAACCCCGGAGGTGAATGAACATGCTCATAGACATCCGCCCAATGACATTCATGGCAACGAAGAAAGGTGTCGGCTCGACCAAGAACGGCCGCGATTCCGAAGCGAAACGCCTCGGCAGCAAGCGCGCCGACGGTCAAGCGATCCGTGCGGGCAGCATCATCTATCGCCAGCGCGGCACTAAAGTGCACCCCGGTCACAACGTCGGCATCGGCGGCGACGACACGCTCTTCAGCAAAATCGACGGCGTCGTGCGCTTTGAACGGATGGGCCGCAAGAAAAAACGTGCGTCCGTCTATCCCGTTGAATAACCCTGCATCTGCATCCGATTCGGACGGCCATAAGCGGCCGTCCTTTTTTTACGGGGATATCGTTCGTATGCGAACATTGAGGATTGAAAAAGCTTTGTTTAATACTTGTGTGGTATAATTATTTAGTGTTCACTTTATAAAAAAGAGTCTGAGGAGGCTGTCGCCATGGTTCCTGTGCTTGTGGAAATTCCCATGTGGGTGGTGTTGTTGAGCCCGCTCGTACTTGTTGAACTGACCATCCGCGTGTTCGCAATCTTCGATATTAATCGTGCCGAGAGGCGTACACGCGGTCTTGACAAACTCGGCTGGTCCCTCATTGTCGCCTTGGTGACGTTCGCTTGGATCGTGTATTTTCTCGCGGGCAGAGACTATGTCGTTTCTGAAGATTGAATCGCTGCGCAAGCGATTCGGCAGACTGCAGGCGCTTGATGGCGTCAATCTTTCCCTCACGCGCCACGAAGTCTATGGGTTTGTCGGGCGCAATGGTGCCGGCAAGACGACGACGCTGGCCATCCTGCTCGGTCTCATGCTTCGCGATGGCGGCAGGATCACCTTCGACGGGGAAATGATTGACGACGATTCCATCGCCTACAAGCGACAAATCGGATTCGTTCCGGATGTTCCGGCCTTTCCGGAGTATCTGAAGGCCCGCGAGGTCCTCGAGTTCGCCTCGGCCTTCCAAGGCGACGGCACCGTCGATAGGGATGCCGTGGAGGAGGCGCTGTCGTTCGTCGGCCTCAGATCGATCAACCGCAAAGTGGGATCTTTCTCCAGAGGCATGCGGCAACGGCTGGCGATCGGACAGGCCCTGATGGGCTCGCCCGATCTGATTGTCATGGACGAACCCACAAGCGCTCTGGACCCGATCGGACGGCGTGAGATTCTTAATCTGATGCAAAAGCTGAAGAAGACCCGGACAGTTCTTTATTCCACGCACATCCTCGCGGATGCCGAGCAAATCTGCGACCGGGTCGGACTCATCGACCGCGGGCGCATGATTCTGGAATCACGGATGGTGGACATCCAGCAGAAATGGATTCAACCGGCGTTCCACGTGGTCTGCGACGACGCGCCGGCCCTGAAGGCATTTTTACAAGGCCGTCGGTTTCTCAAAACCCTCAGCGTGCAGGCGGGGAATTTGTCGGTGACGCTTCAGGATGGCGCGACGAAGTATCTGTTAAGAAGCCTATCTGAGGCGCCGCAGACAATCCACGCCGTCGAGCGGCGCGCTCCCTCCCTTGAAGAAGTCTTCCTGGAGGTGCTGGATGAAAACGCTGATACGCTATGACGCGACCTATTTTCTGAAAACCCCGCGCTGGCTAGTCTTCGTCGGGCTCGCCGTGTTCCTCGCTTCGCTTTCGATCGTCACCGCGCGCTATCTTGATGTGCTCATTGAATATGCGTTGCGGGCGGAAGGCGTAGAAAACATCGACTTCCCACCCCCGAGCGTCCACGACGCCTATGAACAGTTCTTTTCGAATATGACCCAGCTCTACACGCTGGTCGTGGTGTTTGTGGCCGCCGCCTTCTTCACGAAGGATTTCACCCGGCAGTACCTCGCGTTTGTGTTCGTCAAGCCCATCAGCAGACTGCAGTAAGCCGTCTCGAAGCTCGTCGTCTTAAACAGCGTCTGGTTCGCTGCACTGGTGCTTGGAAGTGTCCTGTTCGCCTTCCAGACCGCCGCGGTCTTTCCTGGTTTCCATCCGGGACGGTTCGCGCTTGCGACCCTCGCTTTCGCCGTTTTCCTTAAACTGCTCGTCGCCATCGCCTGCTTTTCCTCCTTTGCATTCAAAAGCTTCCTCGGCGGCGCGCTGCCAGCATTGGTCGTCTTTTTCCTTTTCACCGGGCTTTCCATGGTCGAAGCCGGGGCGCTGCGCTATCTTCCCTCCCATCTGTGCAACCTGCCGCTGCGCATCATGGCGGGTGAGGCCAGCCTGAGGCCTGCGTTGAGCGCCGTCATCCTCTCGACAGTCCTGGCGACGGGCCTGTTCAGTATGGCGGTGACGATTCTCAAGCGACGTTCCCTCACTTGAAGCCGACCTTTTACCGGGCGGCCTTTTTTCTTTGCAGGTGGTGTAGTATAATGCGTTTAGGTGAAAATATGATCAGACAGGCAAACGTAGCAGACATTGACGCACTGGACGCCTTGAGCGTCCGCACCATCCAGGCGATGCACAAACGGGGCGTGAATCAATGGACGACGGCCTACCCTCGCGCGCCCCATTTCAAGGAGGACATTCAATCCGACAGACTGTTCGTTCACGAACAGGAAGGCCGGATCCTTGGGGTGTACGCTTTCTGCACCGACGATGAACCGGCTTATCGCGCGGTGCGCTGGCACGGATCCTCCTCGCCGATCATCCACCGGCTGCTTGTCGACCCGAGTTCCTGGGGGCGGGGTGTCGCCGATGAACTCCTCGTGCATGCCGCCTGCCGGGCGGCAAGCTCGGGGGCGGGAACCCTCAGGACCGACACCCACCCCGCCAACGGCCCCATGCGCCGGCTTTTGCGAAGACACCAGTTCGAGCGTCGCGGTTATCTAGCCGGCATTCATCGCGACGCTTATGAGCGCAGCCTCAATGCCGACGGGCTCAGACGCATCCTCATCCTCGGTGCGAGCGGGTCGGGGAAGACAACGCTCGCCCGCCGGCTTGGCAAGCGGCTGAACCAGCCGGTGCTGCATCTGGACACCGTCTATTGGCTACGCAACTGGACGGCCATGGAGCCCGAGGCCTTTCAGCGCAAGCTACAAAGCTACATGCGCCGACATCCCCGGTTCGTGATGGATGGGAACTACCTCCACAACCCTTCCTTCGAGGACCGGCTGCGATTCGCGGACACTGTGATCCTGCTCAAGTATGAACGCTCCGTCGCGCTCAAGGGTATTATCGAGCGCGAGCGCCGATACAAGCACACCTATCGCAGCGACATGGCGACCGGCTGCATTGAAGGCATCGATCAGGATTTCCTCAAGTATGTCGCCTTCTTCGAGCCGCAGCGAAAGCTCATCGAGGCGCGGCTCAGACCCCTGCAAAACAAGAAACGCGTACTGGAGTTCGACACGCCTCGTGACCTCGAACTCTGGCTGCGCACGATTGGATGTGAACCGACATGTTCGTCGACCACGTGAAGATGACCATTGAAAGCGGCAAGGGCGGGGACGGCATGAGCGCCTTCCGCCGGGAAAAGTACGTGCCCAAGGGCGGCCCCTCCGGAGGAGATGGCGGACGGGGCGGCCATGTGTATTTCGAAGGCGACGAAGGCCTCTCGACCCTGCTCGAGCTGCATTACGACCGTCATCGCAAAGCCGAGGACGGCGGCCGCGGTGAAAACAAGAAAAAACACGGCAAGGATGGTGGTGACCTTGTCCTCAAAGTCCCCCTGGGGACCACCGTTTTCAGCGAAGAGACCGGCAAGGTCCTCGCCGACATCACCCGTGATGGACAGCGGGCGCGCCTGCTCGAAGGTGGACGTGGCGGACGCGGCAACGCCCGCTTCGCCTCCGGGCGACGCCCGGCTCCGACCTTCGCCGAGAAGGGCGAACCCGGGAAGACGCTCGCCATCCGTGTCGAGCTCAAGCTGCTTGCCGATGTCGGGCTGGTTGGTCTGCCGAGTGTGGGCAAAAGCACCTTGATCAGCACCATCTCCGCCAGCAAACCGAAGATTGCGGCCTATCCCTTCACGACGCTGACTCCCAATCTGGGCGTCGTCGACGCGGATGAAGCAGGCAGCTTCGTCGTCGCCGACCTCCCCGGCCTCATCGAGGGGGCGTCCGAAGGCAAAGGGCTCGGACATCAGTTCCTGCGCCACGTCGAACGGACCCGCCTGCTCCTCCATGTCATCGACATAAGCGCCATCGAGGGCCGGGATCCCTACGAGGATTTTCAATCCCTTAACAAAGAACTGAAAAGCTATGGCGCCGGGCTGGAGAAGCGCCCGCAGATCGTCGTGGCCAACAAGATGGATGCCCCCGACGCTGAGGCGAACCTCGAGCGCTTCAAGGAGAAGGTCCCCGCAGAAGTCGAAATTGTCCCGATCAGCGCCTACACCCGATGGAATCTGGATCGGCTCATGAAGCGCACGGCCGAACGGCTCGCCGAACTCAAGGCCACCCCGCTCTACGAGGAGGACGCCTATGAAGAGACCGTCGTCTACCGCTACGAAGGGGAAGCGGAGCCCTTCACCATCGAACGGGCCGAAGACGGCGTGCTGGAAGTCAAGGGCGAGCGCGTCGAACGCCTCTTCGCCATGACCGACTTCAACAACGACGAGGCGGTCTGGCGCTTCGCCCGCGCCCTGCGCGCGATGGGCGTCGAAAAGGAACTCCGCAAGCTCGGGGTGAAGACCGGCGGCACCGTCCGGATTCTCGGATATGAATTCGAACTCAAGGAGTGAGTCCGATGTATAGCTACCTCAAGGGACAGATCACGGAGATCGAGCCCGAGAAAATCACCATCGATGTACACGGCGTGGGTTATCACGTCGTCGTCCCCAACCCGTTCGACTTCAGCGAAGGCGAAGACCGCAAGCTCTACATCTACCAGCACGTCCGTGAAGACGCCCATACGCTCTTCGGTTTCGCGACCCTCCAGGAGAAACGTCTCTTCGACCAGCTGCTCTCCGTCAAGGGCATCGGCCCGAAGAGCGCGCTCGCCGTGATCGCCGCCGCCGACGTCTCGGAGGTCGTCAAGGCTATCGAGACCGGCGATACGAAATATCTCGGGCGGTTCCCGGGCATCGGCCCGAAAGCCAGCCACCAGATGGTCCTCGACCTCAGAGGGAAGATCGAGGTCGACACCCTCAACGTCCAGGCCAAGCGCAACCTCGACGAGGTCGAGGACGCGCTCCGCGCCCTCGGCTACAAGACCCGGGAGATCGAACGGGCCATTGAAGACCTCGACCCCAACGCGGACACCGCCGGACTCATCAAGCAAGCACTGCGCCGTATGGCGCCTAAGACCTGAGGAGGTGCGCGATGGCTGCGACCTGTTTCGCCGAATATCTCTATGCGTATCATCGTCTCGAATGGCGTCGCTACGTCGAAGGTGAATCCGTCGACCTGCTCGCAGTGAGTCGAGAGCTGCATGCCTGCGCCGAGGAGGAGGACCCAGAACACCCCGTCCAGAAACGCGCCCGCATCGAACACCACCCCGAGGTGGCCGCCCTGCGCGAGAAGCTCGACACCAACGCCGGCCTCCCACAAGGCCCGCCCTCGACGCGTGCGAGGGCCATGGCTCCGCACGTCAAACGGCTGATGCAGCTGCGCACGATGCGTGCGCAGACCCTGGGGTACCGCGACTACAAGGATTTCGACTGCGAGCAGAACCGCATCCACGAAGAGACCATCCAGTCCGCGCTCGATACCGTGCTCAAGCAGCACCTGCCCAAAGCGCGGGAACTCATCGACCGGCACGGGTTCTCCTGGGCGACCTGGTTCGAGGATCTAAGGACCTTCCGGCCCTTTGAGAAGCCCCTCGACCCCGAAGCAATCATCCAGCGGCTGATCGAGGGGCTGGGACTTGAGGCCCTCGATTCAAGGCTCGTGGTGCACATCGACCCACAAGGCATGGCCGGATTCGCCCGACTGTTCGAAAACGGCCGGGTCCACATCGCCACCCGACCATTAGATACTCCGTTCGCGCTGAGGACGTTTTTACACGAACTATCCCATGGCCTGCTGTATCTTTATCATGAGCCTCCCGGTCACGAAAAATTTCTGACTCCGGCTAGCGACGAATTTCTAGCGGTCGTACTCGAAAACCTGCTGATCGATAATGTTTGTACGCAAACGGAACAGGATTCCCTGAAATCGGTTGAACATCTCGAGGCGAGCCGGGTCGCACTCAGCGCGAAGTTCGAACTCGACCTCTGGAACAATGTCGACACGCCGCAGCAACGCTATCAGCATCACTACGGCCGATTGCTCGAGGTGGAAGCCCCCGAATGCTGGACCCTGGATAGCTTCCGCAGCGTCGACGCGCTGCTCATTCAATACTACGCCATCGGCTACGCGGCCAGTGCGAATTTGCTCACCATCGTCGAGAGCGAACAGCTTGAAGGCGCCGCCCTCGGCGAGTGGCTGAAGCGTCACCTGCTCGCCCGCGCCGGCGAGATCGAGATCGCGGCGTTCCTCTAGCCGTCTCCCGGGGCCGATAGCACTAACTAGCAAAAACTCCACCCGTTCCTCGCGCGAACCGGGGGGAGTTTTTTATTTGCGGCCAGCCGCCTGACGGCTATCAAGCAGCCAACCCGGATTGTCAGTGCGTGAACAATTGCGCGATGCGCTCGCGGTCGTAGCCGGCCGCGAGCGCCAGCGAGAGCAGGATGCGCGCCTTCAGGCCGCTCAGCGTACCTGCGAGCAGACACCCGGCGCGGGCCAGGTCCTTCCCGCCGCCTTCGTAGCCGTAGCTATCGAGCACCCGTCCCGCCGGGACCCGTGAGGCGATGACAATCTCGACGCCTGCTTCGCGGGCTTTTTTGATGCTTTGCATCATCGCCGGGGGGACGTTGCCCCGGCCGGTCGCCTCAAGGACGATCCCCCGGACGCCGGCGGCGAGGGCCCGCTCGACGGGAGAGCCGTCCATGCCCGCATACACCTTCAACAACTCGACCCATGCCCCCTCGCTGGGCGGAAGGCGATAGGACTTGTGCAGCGTCAGGCTCCGATAATACAGCACCTCGTCGCTATCGATGATGCCCACGGGTCCGAAATCCAGGCTTTTGAACGTATCGAGGTTCAACGTGTGCGTCTTCATGACCTCGGCCGCCGCATGGATCTGGTAGTTCATCACCACCAGCACTCCGCGTCGCCGCGAGTCGGGAGCACGCACCGTACGGATGCTGGATGCGAGGTTGGTCAGCCCGTCGTAGCCGAGTTCGCTGGCGTTCTTCATCGCCCCCGTGAGTACGACGGGTTTATCTGAATCGTGCGTCGCGTCCAGATAGAAGGCGGACTCCTCGAGAGTGTCCGTCCCCTGTACGACCACGACACCTGCGTAGTCGTCATCCTCGATGTATCCGTCAATTTCCGCCTTCAGACGTCTTAAAGTCGGTAGATCGAGTGCAGGACTCTGCAGAGAAGAAAAATGATGAGCGTGCAGATTTTGAAGTTCTGTCGAAGCCTCCAGGGTCCGCAGGATTTCATCCGGATCGACGCCCGGCACGGCGCCATGCTCCCTAGAAGGCATCCTCATGGTAATCGTGCCGCCCGTAAAGATCAGTGCAACATGTTTCATCATCCACACTCCGTTCTTAACTAGAAATATGACGAAATTTGCATTGAGATTGTTAAAAGAATCGATTCGTAATGAAAGACATCCAGATGCAAAAAGTCATTGAGAGAGAAAATTTCAGGTGTCTATGCTCGAGTTACAAGCAACTCAAGAATAACATAAT
>PULR01000023.1 GCA_003551005.1 Mollicutes bacterium | reverse complement strand
ATTTCGGTGATCCTGCCGTCCTCCACCGTCAGCACGGGCGAATCAATTATCCTGTCCGCGCCGGCAAACAGGGCTGCCTCTCTAATGTGCACTGGCTGCATATATCCTCACTCGGTCCCCTCATCCTCACAGGCCTGCAGGAACGCATCCACCTTGCGTTCCACGCCGCCTATCGGCTTACCGACGACGACTTCGAACCGGAAGTACTTGTCCAGCCGAATCTCACCCTCGGGCGGGTACCGGTACATGTCCAGCATGGGCTTGATCATGTCCAGGGACGGGATGCGGTATATCTTGTAGAAATTCCACTGGCGCAGTCCCGGCTGGCCGGTCATAGCCAGCTCGTCATCCAGCGTGGCCACCAGTTCTGCTCCCATCTCGACCCACTTGGTGCTCAGGTCAGTCCAGTAGTCAAATACCTCGTCCTTTTCTTCCTGGGGCGCGAGAGTCCAGCCTTCCTGAAAAGCACCCCTGACGATCATGGTCCACTTTTGCTCTGCCATCCTGATGCACTCCCTTCTTTTCCGTTCCGACATGTAGGGTTATCAGTGCCCGGGGCGGCGCGCTGCCAAGTCCCAATCCCGGGCACCTGATCAGATTCACTGAATCCGCTGGTGTGGGTCGATTGCCTCTCTCAACCCGTCTCCGATGAAATTGACCGACAGCACCGTGATCATGATGGCAAACCCCGGGGGAAGCCAGAGCCACGGCATCTGTGAAAGCACCCGGTAGCCAGAAGCAGCATGAAGCATGTTCCCCCAGCTGGCCGCGGGCGGCTGCACACCGGCACCCAGAAAACTGAGCGATGCCTCAATGAGGATAGCCTGGCCTATGAAGAGGGTTCCGAAAACCACCACCGGGGATATTGCATTGGGCAGAAGATGAAGCCAGATGATCCGGTTCGAACTGGCTCCCGAGGCCCTGGAAGCCTCAGTGAATTCCATCTCCCGCAGCCGCAGGAACTCCGCCCGGACCAGGCGGGCGGCCCGCGTCCAGTAGACACAACCAATTATTATCATAACATTGTAGATGCTGGGGCCGAGCATTGTAGCCACTATCAGCACCAGAAACAGGACGGGAAAGCACATGATGGTGTCGGTGATCCGCATGATCACGTTGTCCACCCATCCGCCGAAAAATCCTGCCGTTGAACCCAGGACGACGCCTATGGCAATCGCCACCAGGACTGCAACCAGGCCCACGCTGAGCGATACCCGCCCAGCATGTATGAGCCTGCTCAAGACATCCCGTCCGACATCATCCGTGCCGAGTGGGTGTTTCGCGGAAGGCCGTTCCCATGCTGCGTAGCTTCCATCCTCACGAGTAAACGTGCGGTACGGGTTGTGCGGGGCGATGTACGGGGCGAATATCGCAATCAGCACCAACACCGCCAGCACACAGCTGCCTACCAGGGCCATCTTGTGGCGCCGGAACTGCCTCCACACCTGACGCAGCATCGAGTCTCCGAGCGCCGGCTTCTCCTGCGCAGCATCCTTGGCTGCCCTGTCCATTACGATCCCTCCCACAAAAAGGCTGTATAACCCTCAAAATCCATCAGGAGTACTGAATCCGCGGATCGACAAACCCATACAACACATCGGCCAGTAAATTGCCCAAGAGCACCATGAAGGCAATAAACAGGTTGATTCCCATCAACACCGGATACTCGCGAGAAAGGATGGCGTTTACCCCGAGTCGTCCTATCCCGGGCCAGGCGAACACAGTCTCAATGACCACAGCCCCGCCGAACAGAAGCGGGAGTGAGATCCCGAGAAGAGTTATGACTGGCAGCATGGCGTTACGCAGGGCGTGCTTGTACACAACCGTGCGCTCGGGGAGTCCCTTGGAGCGAGCAGTGCGGACATAGTCCTGGCTCAGCACATCCAGGATACTCGAGCGCATGAACCTGATGGCCTGGGCCAGAAAACGGGAGCCGAGTGCGAGCATGGGCAGGACCAGATACTTCAGTCGATCCAAATATACCGCCATGCCGGTGAGGTCGGCGCCCACGGTCTGATGGCCAGAGGTGGGCAGCAGGCCCAAATTGATTGCAAAGACGTACACCAAAAGAATCCCCAGGAAGAAACTGGGGGTGGAGATCCCGAGAAACGCAAAGAAAGTCAGGACGTAGTCCACTGTACTGTGCTGCCTCAGACCTGAGATGATTCCCAGTGGAATTGCGATCACATAGGCAAAGACCAGCGAGGAAACGGTCAGGAGAAACGTGGCCGGAAGCCGCTCGACTATCATCTCGAAAACCGGTCGACCGGAGCGAATCGCATATCCAAGGTTGCCCTGCAGCAGCTCCGTTAACCAGGCCCAATACTGCACGTGGACAGGTCGATCCAGGCCCAGCTGGGCTCTACGGGCCTCCATCACCTCCGGGGGAATGTCCGGGCTCATCAGGGCAGACATCGGGTCCCCGGGGGCCATCTGCATGATGATGAAGGTGATCAGGGTAATCCCGATGAGCAGCGGGATGCTCTGCAACAATCTTCGGATCACATAGTTCTGCACAACTACCGCCCTCCAGTTATCTCATCATAGATAGAAGCTGCTGGGAAGCGGGGAACCCCCGCTTCCCAGCCGGGGGCTCTGTCTTCGGTTATCCGCAGTCATGACAGCAGGCATCAGTGCCTGCT
>PULR01000035.1 GCA_003551005.1 Mollicutes bacterium | reverse complement strand
GAAGTAGAGCGCAACGCTGTCGTAGATGACGCGCCGTGAGGCGTATACGAAATTAACCAGCACATACGGCATCAGGTTCGGGAGGATGTCCTTTTGAATGATCGACGGGGTGCCGATCCCCCTGACTAACGTTTTCGTTTCCGGGTTTTGCCCCCTCGTGAGTAGCGACACTGCTGTGTAGTCCCTGTTTTCCGGGTTTTCTTCTCTGAACTACCGGCTGGTAGTGGTGATCTTTCCATCGACCATTATTTCAGACTCTTTTCGGTGTTAGAATACTGCTGTATTCGACGTTTTGCTCTCTGTCTTGTGAAATTGCCCAACGTCAGTTCATCGATTCAGTATTGCATTATAGAGTTTATTTTTATCGAGGCAAATTCACCACTAAATCTGTCTTGCGCGGTTGTCCCCAATGAGACAACCGTACAAGACAACATATAAGCAATTCGAGTGTATCTTTGTATCCATCCAAACCGGCCGATTCAGATCCCACGTGGGGGTCAGCATGGCGACTTCCCCGGGGTCCGCCGGCGTTAGGCGTCAACGACCGACAACGAACTCATGTCCGAACACAGCCCCTCATGGTCGACGATGGACCGTCCGGCGCTTGCCGCCTGGTACCGCGACACCGTCCAGCCGGCGATGGCGGCGGATCCAGCCGTCGAGCGCGATCCCGAAACTGAACCCCCGAAGTACCGGTGGATCAACGGTAAACACCCGGGGTTCGTGAAGCGACTGCAGCGTGAGTGGGGGCTGTCGGTCGGCGAGTTCCACGCCACACACATCCATCCACGCAGATCGGAGAGAACTGACGAAGGCCTGAATAACGGCTCAGGTGGCGACGAGTCGAGGACGACCGGCAACAGTGAGCGTGACAGCGTCGAACGCCTCGTCGCGGAGTTCGAGGATGCTGGCACCACGGCGAGCGACTACGACTGGGGATTACCGGAGACCGCGGCCGCCGCCGAGACGCGGACGCGGCTCGACCGCTTCATCGATGATCTCGGTGCTGACGACGCCGCGACGACGGTGCGGCCGATCCGTTCACGGCTAAAGCTGTACGTTCGGCTCTATCGCGAACTTCACGACCGTGACGACCTCATTTCGCCGCTCCGTGATCGCGACGGCCGCGCTGCGGAGATCGACCGTGTGCTCGATACATGTCGACTCCTTCGACGTGCAATGGGGACGGAGCGGAGCGCGAAAAAGTACGTAAAGGACGTTCGCTGGTGGTACACCGCAATGTACGAGAACGAGTACATCGATTACAATCCGACGAGTCGTATTCTCAAGCGGCTCGACTTCGAGGATCTGGACCCGGACAACCCGCCGCTTGCGCCCGATGACGTGCGCGCACTATACCACGTTGCGGACACTACCGAGGAACGACTCCTCGTGATCGGGTTGTCCGGATGGGGGCTTCGTCCCTCGGAGCTGGCAGCGCTTTCGACCGACCAACTGGTCCTCGATCCGACCGACGACGGCGTCCCGTACATCGAATTCGACGAGGAGCGCAAGAACGGCCCGGGAACCGTTTCGATGCTCTACGGGGAGGTGGTCGTCGAAACCCGGATCGCCGAGGTTGCCGACCAGACACCGTGGTCCGGACATCTCTTTCCGTCCGACGTCGACGGCGTCGACCACATTCACGTGGACACGCTTCGACGTCGATTTGCGGACCTCGTCGAGCGCGCGGACATCGAGGTAAACGGTGTTCCCCCGACGCCAAAGTACGGGCGGCGGTTCTGGTACACCGCGTACACTGACGCCTCCGCGGCGATCGCCGAGCGCGTCGGAATCGTAGGAGAGGAACAGGGGTCCGCCGACGTCGACGTGATCCTCGACAACTACCTTTCCGAGGCCAAGCGCCGAGAGTACGTCCGCGAAGAGATGCGTGAGCGACTTTCAGGCGTATTTGGGGAGTCGAACACCCCGACGTGATCGGGAGATATCACCGTTACTGGGCCGTGATACGGTGTGATTCGCCGTAGCAGATCGGCGGTGTGTGTATGACCGTCGATATTGGTCCAAGACTGATCGACCCGGAGCATCAACTCGGTGTCTCTCCACTCCACCTTCGAACGCTTACTTACCCCATACTCTGGGAAAGGAATCACAGATCGCTCTTTTTGAATTCGCACTTCGATGCTGCAGTTAGCTAACAAAGTGAGACGCCAACGTTAGAGAGCAGTCTTAGATCATAAAGATATCCTGAAAGGAGGTTTGTCTTTCATACATAAGTTTCTTTTGTATGTGTCTTAGATGTCTGTCTTAGATATCTGTCTTACACTTCTTTCTTAGATGAGTGTCTGACGTAGTTTGATTAGGTATCGGATTGATCTAAGGCGTATGCTCTCGTATACGGTCTATAGTGAGGCAGGCGGGGTTGGCAAGACCTCGCTCACCGCGAACGTCGCGAAAGCACACGAGCGGGCCGGGCTAGATGTGCTCGTCGTGCCCTTAGACCCGCAGGACGGGAATTTTAGTCGGCTGTTCGACGTCGACGACGATCGGACCGACTCATCAGCGGACAGTCTCGTTCGCCACCTCGTCGGCAGTCCCGCCGGCAACTTTGAGGATCTCATCCGTACTGCGGAGGGGATCGACATCATTCCCGAACACAACACGCTCTCGGACCTCTCAGATCACCTTGCCCGTGAGAAAAGCCGTGCTGAAGACTTCGGTGACGCCTACAACATTTACGCCCAACTGCGGCGCGTCCTCGGCGAAAACGACGTTCCTGAGAGGTACGATGTGCTCATTTGCGATCCGCCGGCGACGGAGTCGGACCATCTCTACAACGCGATTTACGCCACTCGAAACCTACTCATTCCGTTTGAGCCGTCCGCAAAAGGGGAGGCGTCCGTGGAAGGTCTCGAGCAGCTCGCGACGAACTTCGCTGACCAGTTGAGCATCGATGTTGGCGTGCTCGGTGTGATTCCCATCGGGTACAAAAACACGAAGGATCAAAAGGAGATCCTTGACCAAGTCCCCTTCGAGGTGCCGGAGGTCATCGGCGACCGAACATCGATGATGGAAGGATGCTGGCGACAACAGTGCAGTGCCTTCGAATTTGTCCGTACTCACCGGAGTACGCGCCGGGATTACGAAGTCGAGACGCTTGCACAATTTGACCGTATCGCTCGCTTTATTGAAGCCCAGGGTGGGGTTGAGGCGCCGAATCCGCTGGAACCCGGCTTCGTCGCGGAACGTGAGGAGGTGACGCTCTAATGGGGGGATTCAAGGAGGGGTCCGTCAGTGGCTGGGATACTGATGAGGAGGCCAGCGACGAAGAGGTGGCCCATAATAAATCGAATGATGCGATACCGTCTGCGGATGGGGTTCAAACGGAAGGGACGGCCGATTCGTCGTCGGCCGAGCGTACACCGAGGGATGTTCCAGCCGAAAAGCACTTTGAGACGGCAGATATCCCGTGGATCCTCCGGCGCAGCAGTATTACGGATGGTCGCGAACAAACCGTCCAGCTCCATCTTCAGGAGAGCACGCTGGAACTCCAACGCGAGCAGAAGACGGAGATCGAGGCACAGCTCGGTGAGAGTGTCCGCAAAGCTGACCTTCGGGAGGCAGCGCTACTTGTCGGGCTCCAGCAGTCGGACGACGTAATCGACGTGCTCCGAGAGTGGGGGTACGCTCTGGAGTGACGGCATCACCAAACTGTCGGATTTGAACGACACAGCAGTTATTGCGTAAACTGCCTCGGGGTCAAGCTTCGAGCCACTCGCCTTACTTATTCAATAGTATGAATATGCAGTGCTGGTGAAATACTCGTGTCCACACATCAACTCTTGTGAAGCTACTGCTCATGACAACTGTTGAACGCTACCGGCTCTTTCATTACGTTCCAGTTTCCGAATTTGAACCGGTCGCTGGTTCTTCGATTGGCGATTCCCAGAGCAAGATTGCAACTGAGCCAACGATCAGTATCACGCCCGCTGCCGAGAGTGCGATCAAGGGTGACACAGCATCAGAGATCACGCCGCTCCCGAGCTGAAACGGAATAACGGTTACCGCACTTACCATCGCCATTGCGCTCAGCACGGTTGCACGACCGAGCGTTTCGATACGGTCGTTCACATATTGTCCAGCAAGCACTCGCGTCGGCTCAACACACGCCCACCCGACGAACAACGCGACGAGCGCTATCGAAGGCACGAACACCATCGCTGTTAACAGGCCACCGACGAGGAGCGGGATAACGACAAACCACCGACGTAGTCCAACCCACTCCTGAATGAGCCCGATACGGTAGCTGATCGCTGCCGAAACGAGATTAATCGCTGCGTAGTACACCCCGAGCAGCGTTTCGACATTTTCGGTCGAAATAGCGACTGTGTAGGGATGTTCTTGACCGGGAGCAGGAAGTGAGAGAGTGAGACGCATATTCAAGCCGGTCACGACGGACTCGAAGATGGGCTGGAGAAAGATGAACACGAGATAAGTAACGGCCGAAAACAGCACAAAGTAGTAGAGAATGAACGACCGGAGGCGACGCTGGCCGACAGCCTGCGTAACGACTCCCCATGCCTCTCGGAGACCCATCTCGCTCGAATCGCTTTCCTCATACGTTGCCGGTTCATCCAGTGTCACGATCACGAGTAGCCCTAATCCGGTGAACAACGCAGCTGCGAGAAATGGGTACATGAGGTCGAGTCCACCGAGGTAGCCACCGATGAGTGATGCACAGACACCGGCCGTCAAGGCAATTGATTGTCCACGTCCACGAACACGGGTATACTCATCACTCGCAGACGCGCCTGTGTGCGATATCAATGGAACGTGCTACTGTCCGCTCACGGGCGTTATCGACACACTGAGTCGGAAATACGCGATGCAACTCGTCAGCATCATCGGGGTGCACGATTCACTTCGGTTCGCGGAGATTGAAGAACACCTACCGACAGCGAGCACCTCGACCATCTCCAAACGGCTTGACGAGTTCGAGGAGGCCGGGCTGATCTCTCGGACCCAGTACAACGAGATTCCACCCCGGGTGGAGTACTCGCTGACCGATGATGGAGATGAGGTGCGAACCCGTCTCGAACCACTGTTGGAATGGGCTTCGGCGGCAGAGTGACTCCCGTCGAGTAGCCGGTTGCGTAATGCTATTGTATATGCGATAGTCTGTTAAAACGGTTCCATACCCTTCGTAAATCGGATGTATCCATACGTGAAGGAGGATGCTAGTTAGCTCTGATTTCGAACCCACTCTTCGAGGGTGAAATTTTTGTAGGGAGTGCGGTCGACGAGGGTCCACTCATCGGTGTCCCAGTCCGGAAAGTACGTGTCACCGTCGTACTCGCCGGGAACCCGGCTGAGCACCATTCGGTCAATGACGGGCTGGAAGAGGTCGTATATTCCTGCCCCACCAATGACGTAGGCGTGGTCGCTCCCGAGCGATTCGACTGTCGCGACCGCATCGTCAATACCCGACGCGTGGTGCGCCGACTCGACGTCGAATGCCGATTCCGACCGGCTCAACACGATCTGTGCGGTTCCCGGGAGGTCATCGCGCATTGAATCGAACGTCCGCCGCCCGAGAATCACGGGCGACTCCGCGATCCGATCTCTGTATTGTTGTTTGTCGGCCGGGATACTCTGCCACGGTATTTCTCCATCTTGCCCGATAACACCGTTCTTTGCCACCGCAGCGACTGAAATTAGTTTCATTGGTTTGGGCCCCGATCGTACCCGACACCGGCATACTCAACGCCGGTCAGGTCGGCGATTTCTTTTTTCCAGGTCGTCAGATCACGGCGTTCGAACCCAGAGAGGTTGTCGTGTCCACAGGCCCGGGCCATCACCTTCATCAGTTTAATTGTCGCCTCAAAATAGTTCTGCAGCCCATCAGCGGCCGAATCGATGACCAGTCGATTTCTGAGATCCTCTCGTTGGGTGGCGATCCCGACCGGGCAGTTGTTCGAGTCACAGGCTCGCATCCCGAGACAGCCGATGGCCTGCATCGCGGCGTTGGCGACCGCAACACCGTCGGCCCCGAGTGCCATCGCCTTGATGAAATCCGATTCCGTCCGTAGCCCGCCCGTCGCGATGAGGGTCACGTCCGACCGGTCGCGCGCGTCCAGATGACGGCGGGCACGGGCGAGAGCGGCCATCGTCGGGACCGAGATGTTGTTCTTGAATACGTCCGGTGCCGCGCCGGTGCCCCCGCCCCGACCGTCGAGGATGAGGTAGTCCGCGCCAGCCTCAAGGGCGAAGTCGATATCCTCTTCGACGTGTTGGGCGGAGAGCTTGAATCCGATCGGGATGCCACCGCCGAGGTCGCGGACACGGTCGGCCATCTCGGCGAAGTCCTCGGGCGTTTCTAAATCTTCGAATCGCGAGGGACTCACCGCGTCTGTTCCCGGTTCGAGGTCGCGAACTTCGGCGATCCGCCCCTGTACTTTTTCGCCAGGGAGGTGGCCGCCGGTCCCCGTTTTTGCGCCCTGTCCGGCCTTGAAATGGAACGCCTGAACTCGTTCGACGAGGTCGATGTCCCAGCCGAACTTCCCGGTCGCGTACTCGTAAAAGTACCGTGAGTTCGCTTTCTGCTCCTCGGGTAACATACCGCCCTCTCCGGAACAGATGCCGGTACCAGCCTGGTCTGCGCCTGTCGAGATCGCGATCTTCGCTTCCTGGCTGAGCGCGCCGAAGCTCATGTCGCTCACAAAGATCGGAATCTCGAGTTCTAGCGGGTTTTCCGCGTTCGGGCCGATCACCAGTTCCGTATCGACGGCCGCCTCGTCGTCGAGCGGGGTTCGGGCGAGCTGGGCTGTAAGGATCTGCAGGTCGTCCCACGACGGCAGCTCCGTGCGCGGGACGCCCATGGCGGAGATATCGCCGTGCTCGCCGATCCCTTCGGGACCCTTTTGTGCGAGGCTCTGAATGTAGTGGGAGTACGGTTCCTTTTCGTGGTCGGGCTCGCCGTAGAATTCGGGATCGACCGAGCCGCCATCGATGTCATCGGCGGAGCCCTGCATCGCCCCGTCGCCGCCGTCGCCTGGCTCGGGGTCGTCGTAGGGTTGGGGGTTGTCCGCCGCCCAGGTAGTCACTTCGGCCGCGTCGACGTAGACGGCGTCGTCGTCCTCGTCGACCCACGCAGGGAATGTTTCTAACACATGGGAGTTGTCGTACTCGCTGATGCCGGTATCGACTCGGTAGTCCCAGCCGTGGACACCACAGATGAGGTCGTTACCTTCGACGTGGCCGTCCCCGAGGAGCACGCCGCGGTGGAGACAGCGACCATACAGAACGGACACCTCGTCGTCGTACCGGACGACGACGAGATCTACGCCCTCGACGCGGGCGTGTACCGGTTCTCGGTCGGAGAGGTCGTTCCAGGTGGCAACGCGCTCCGGGCGGGAGTCGGAAGGGCTCATCGGTCCCATCCGTCGCCCATTTGAGGGGAACTCGGTCGGTCGGCCTGTCGTCTCGTGGGTGTTCGGTGCAGGAGGTCAGTGCGCGCTGCCATGTTCGTTTGGATTTGGTTTTCCATCGCATCAGGTTTTGGGGTGCGCTTTCGAGTCGTTGAACTCATCATATTCTACGTGGGAACCCTCATCCGGATGTCTTAGGACGTTCATGCGTCCGTGTAAGTGAGTTCCACGGCCGCTGTGACTTTATGTACCACGGGACTAAATGTGGTGTATCGCATCCGAATACCCGGACCGTAAACCGATCGAAGAGATAGAAGCAACCATCGGCTCAATCAAGAAGATGCTCATGGTCAGTGGTATCTTCGCTGCCGTCGGCTACCTGTTGGTCGGCGCGGCACTCTTTTTGAACTGACTGCGTTCCACCCGCTGGTGGAGAACTTCTTCACGACGTACCCACAAATGAATCTCACCAAGACAGCACGGGCGGAGCTGTTAGATTAGCACTCGATATTACGTATACCTTTATGTGGGAAATGAGTTTCTAACCAAGTAAGTTCGCGGCGTATTATGAGTCGTTGTACCGGACACCAATAGAGGCCGGACGGAACGTGTCTTCGCGTGAACGGCCGGGAGCGAACCGGCGTCTGGAATTACCGAGCAGCGAGCAGTCGAGGTGACGACGGGCATTCCGATACGTAGTGAGACTCGCCCGTCCCGATCTGTGTGGTGTGTTCTGCGTCGAAGGGTGCCGGAGGCTGTCACTCGGTCGCCATCCAAGGGAATTCAACGATACTGAACTAATAACCGATGGAACGAATCAATCCTGCGACCGGCGAGACGATCGAAACGTACGACGAACACGACGACGGGCAGGTCGAAGACCGACTGTCGAGAGCCGAATCGACGTTCGAAACATTCAAAAACTGGTCCGTGGCGGAACGCGAAACGAAACTCGCGGAGGTGGCTACGTTGCTTCGCGATCGGACGACCGACTACGCGGAACTGATGACTCGTGAGATGGGCAAGCCGATCGCCCAGGCCGAGGCCGAGGTCGAGAAGTGTGCGTGGGTCTGTGATCACTACGCCGAGCACGCGGGACGCTACCTACAGGACGAACAGCACGCGGGTCCACCAGGTTCGACCGTGAAGACGGTCCACGAACCGCTCGGGCCCGTCCTCGCGATCATGCCGTGGAACTTCCCATTCTGGCAGGTGTTTCGATTCGCAGCCCCGTACGTAGCGGCGGGAAACGTTGGGCTCCTCAAACACGCCTCGAACGTGCCGGAGTGTGCAGTCGCTATCGAGGACGTGTTCCGCGACGCCGGGTTTCCCGACGGGGTGTTCCAGACACTGCTGGTCTCGTCGGATCGCGTCGACGAGGTCCTCTCGGATCCGCGCGTGAAGGCGGCGACGCTGACCGGGAGCGGCCCAGCGGGACAAGCGGTCGCTGGGACGGCCGGCGAGAACCTCAAGAAGACCGTCCTCGACCTCGGCGGGAGCGACCCGTACGTCGTCCTCGACGACGCAGACATCGAGGCTGCCGCCACGACCGCTGCCTGGGCGCGTAACCTGAACGGCGGTCAATCGTGTATCGCTGCCAAACGATTCATCGTCCACGACGCCGTCTATGAGGTGTTCATCGAGCGGTTCGTCGCGGAAGTCGAGTCGTTCACTGTTGGCGACCCGATGGACCACGACACGGATGTCGGACCGCAGGCACGACAGGACCTCATGGAAGGGATTCACGAGCAGGTAACTGAGAGCGTCGACGCCGGTGCGACGGTGCTCACGGGCGGTGAACCACTCGACCGCAATGGGGCGTACTATCCGCCAACGGTGCTCGCGGACGTTCCACAGGGGTGTCCAGTCGACGCCGAGGAGGTGTTCGGCCCCGTGGCAGCCGTCTACCGAGTGCCCGACGAGGGGGCCGCCATCGAGAAAGCGAACGACACGGAGTTCGGTCTCGGAGCCAGTATCTGGACGGACGACCTCGATCGCGGCGAGTGGATGGCCAGCCATATCGACGTTGGTTGCACGTACATCAACGAACTGGTGAAGTCCGATCCGCGGGTCCCGTTCGGTGGCGTGAAAGATTCCGGCTACGGCCGTGAACTCTCGGAAGCCGGGATCAAGGAGTTCGTCAACCGCAAGACCGTCTGGCGGCAGACGCCGGTGGCGATGACCGACGACGAGGTGCCGACCGAATGATCGCCTCGGACCTCTTCGTCCACTGTCTCGAGAGCGAAGGCGTCGAGCGCGTGTTCGGCGTTCCCGGCGAAGAGACCGAAGATTTGCTCTTCTCGCTACAGGATTCGGACATCACGTTCCTGCCGGTTCGCCACGAGCAGGGAGCTGCGTTCATGGCTAACGTCCATGGGCGACTCACAGGCGACGCGGGAGTCTGCCTCGGGACGCTCGGACCCGGTGCGACGAACCTCCTGACAGGCGTCGCGGACGCGAACCTGGATAAAGCCCCTCTCGTTGCGATCACGGGACAGGGAGGTCTCGAGCGCCTGCACAAGGAGAGCCACCAGGCGATCGACATCGTCGGGATGTTTGAGCCGATCACGAAGTGGAACACGCAACTCAACGATCCTGACATTGTGTCCGAATCCGTCCGGAAGGCGTTCAAGACCGCCGAGTATGAAAAGCCCGGCGCGACCCACCTCGAGTTTCCCGAAGACATCGCCGGGTCGGAGACCGACACCAGCCCGATGGATACTCGTGATCGTGTCCGACTCGGACCGCCGGACGCAGCCCTGCTCGACCGAGTTCGGGCACTACTCGAGGATTCCGACCGGCCGTTGCTCATCGTGGGGAACGGAGTCATACGGACAGGCGCCACGGCACGGCTCCGCGAGTTCGTCGAGGCGACTGGCATCCCCGTCGCGTCGACGTATATGGGGAAAGGGGCGATCTCGGATCGGTCGCCACAGTCGTTGTTGACACTGGATTCCGGCGACCACCAGGAGGCATCTGATGCGATCGAGATGGCCGATCTCATCCTCACCGTCGGATACGACATCGCCGAACACGCTCCGGCTGGCTGGAACAAGGGCGCTGACACCGTTATCGTACACATTGACAGTGAGCCGGCTGAGGTAGACGAGGCGTACAACCCGAACCTTGAACTCGTCTGTGACCCCTCGACAGCACTTACGCAGCTCAGGGGCCGAGTCGACGAATGCGGGACAGAGTTCGACGAGACCTGGTATGGCGATCTTAGGAGCCACATCCTCGCGGACATCGACGCCGATCCGTCCGAGAGTGACTCGTTCACCGTCCGGACGGTACTGCCGGTGTTACGGGATGTCATGGACGCCGAGGACGTCCTGATCTCTGATGTGGGGAGTCACAAGATGCAGATCGCACAGAACTTCCTCACCTACGAACCCAACACGTGTATCATCTCGAATGGGTTAGCGTCGATGGGCATCTCGGTTCCGGGAGGCATCGCCGCCGATCTCGCGACCGACGCGGAGGTCGTCGCGGCGACCGGCGATGGCGGATTCCTGATGAACGGTGCCGAGATCGAGACCGCGACGAGGGTGGGATGTGGCTATACGATCCTGCTGTTCAACGACAACGATTACGGGCTGATCTCCGAGAAGCAGCACGCGCATCGCGGGGAGTCGTTCGGAACGAAACTCACGAGCCCCGATTTCATGACGCTCGCAGAGAGCTTCGGTATCGAGGGGTATCGTCCCGAAGAATGGGACGAACTCGAGGGCGTGCTGCGGGATTCGCTCACGAACAATGCAATGTCGCTTGTCGAAGTTCCACTCGAGTAACCCCGAACTCACTGCAGTCCTTTTCCGACTGCCCAACGTACTGGCGAGTAATGACTCAGAACGACGACCGCATCACGGTGTATTCCGATTATGTCTGTCCGTTTTGTTATCTCGGACGACGCTCTCTCAAAGAGTACCTGGACAGACGCGATAGTACCCTTCAGATCGACTGGAAACCATTCGATCTTCGAAGCCAAAAGCGCGGATCCGACGGTGATATCGACCACTCGGTCGACGATGGGAAGGACGAGGCGTACTTCGACCAAGTTCGCCAGAACGTCACCCGATTGAAAACGGAGTACGACGCCGACGAGATGCTTGCATTCGACGATCTCCCTGAAAACCTCGATTCCTTCAATGCTCAGGTTGCCTCGTTCTATATAGACACGGAGTATCCTGAACAGTGGCTCGCCTTCGACGAAGCGATCTTCGAGGCCCTCTGGGTCGATGGACGAGACATCGGTGACGTTGACGTATTAGCGGATATTGCGGACAAAACTGGACTGGACGGTGACGAGATTCGAGCGGCAATCTCGGACGAACAACTTCGCGACCGTCTCCGGGAACAATTTACTGAAGCCCAGGAGGACGGCGTAACGGGCGTCCCGACGTTCGTCTACGACGGGTACGGTGCTCGGGGTGCTGTTCCGCCTGCACAGTTAGCGCGCCTCGTTGAGGGTACGTGATCCCGTCGTTCGCGGTTGGGTCCGACGCTTGCACTACTCCCTGCTGTTTACTCGTGAATTCCTCCTACCAGAACCAATGTTTGTGAGTGTCACCACCTTCGAGTTGGAAAACGCCGGGGCGGGGACGTCGCCGTTCCGGCTCGTGGACACGCTTTCGAACCCCGATATTGACGCTGTCGTTCTGTTACTCCAGCGGGACTATCATTGCCCAAAATGTCGGCGACAGGTGCAAGACGTTGCCGCGCGCTACGACGAGTTCGAAGCCGAGAACGCGCTCATCGTGTCGGTTCTCCCAGAATCCGTCGATCGAGCCCGAAAATGGCAGGAGTCGTACGATCTACCGTTCCCCCTCCTCGCGGATCCGGTGAAGGGACTGGGCGATGACCTCGATCAACCGTCTCGTGGTGGATCGTAACGCCGATCATCGGGTTCTGGGTTGGAGGCGTAATTGGACGATATATCTACCCAGCGGTCAACCAACGAGTACAGATTGAGAAATCAGCGGGGCCGTTACTG
>PULR01000018.1 GCA_003551005.1 Mollicutes bacterium | reverse complement strand
CGGGCACTTCCCAGCCCCGGAGGACAACGGCCTGCGTTACCTGAAAATCCCGGTGGATGAATTCCGGGCTCATTGGCAGTTGCCGGCCTCGGCGAACCGCAGCGCCTGATCCGCGACTGGCTGCGGCGCTAGCCTTCTCACGCTCGGATGTACTGCCAGCCCTGCGCCTGTAGCCGCACCAGCTCGACCACCGCGGCGCCCACCTCCGCAAGCTGACGATCATTCCGCAACCCCTGCCGCTGCAGGGTGTTCCGGCACAGGAACACGAACCCGTCGGTGGCCGGATCCGGATTGTCCAGGGCCGCTTGCACCGCCCCGCCGTTGACCACCAGGCGCAGCTCCGCCTCGGGCTCAATAGCCTGAAAATTCACCAGGTTCCGTCGGGCGCGGTCCAGCGCCTGGGCTGTCGGCGCGTGAAAGACCACTTGGAGTGACGGCATCGCGAAGTTCCTTGTCTTTTCTTCGAAAACGCTAACAATTCAGAACCGACATGGCGACCGCGCGCTGCCTAGGCCATTGCCGCCGCTCCCTCATTCGCCGATCATCAGGTCATGAAAACCCGACTGCCCCCGCCTGTTGTACTGCTGATCGCCGGCGCCGGCGTCTGGATCATCGACCGGATTTTTCCGGCCCTTCGCATTGACCGGGAGGGCCAGGCCGCCATGGCGGTGGTGGTGGCCCTCATCGCCGTTGGGATCATGCTGGCGGCAGCGGTCTGGTTCTTTCGATATCAAACCACCGTCAACCCGCTATCGCCGGAGCGGGCCAGTCGACTCATCACCCGCGGGCCGTTTGCGCTCAGCCGCAATCCCATTTACCTCGCCGACGCGCTGTTACTGGTGGCCTGGATGGTCTGGGTCGGCAACCCGGCGGGCATCATCATGCTGCCGGCCTTCGTTCTCTATCTAACCCACTACCAGATCCGTCCCGAAGAACAGGCGCTGGCCAGTCGTTTTGGCGAACCATACCGGGCTTATTGCCGGCAGACCCGCCGGTGGATCTAAGGGTCGCGATCACGACACAATACACGCTGTGAAAGCCGATCTCCCGAACCGTCTGGCGGACTATCACCCCGTGGTGATTGAAGGCATGGGGGGTTATGACCCCAGGGAGCCTGCTGAAGTCGCAGCGCAGGTGGCAACTCGCCTGCAGGCCCACTGGCAGCAAAGCCCGTCTTCCAAACCACGGTTATTGATCATCCAGGGTGATCCACTGGAGGCCCGTGGCATTGCCGCCATCACTGCCCGGGTCGCCGCCCGGTTTGGTCTGGGCCGCGCTCTGGTCTGTCTGGACGAGTCCATCGCCGCCTATCATGCCCGCGACGCAGACCGACATAACGTCATTCTTGAGTACCGCTATTCCCAGCTGGAGGAAGTGCTTCGATCCCATGACCAGGGGGTCATCCCGCGGCTCGAAGCAGCGGTGGATCAGGCCATCCATGAGCGCAATCGCCGCCGCCATGCCCTGGGCAAACCCCCACTGAAAGACTGGTTCCGGGATTTTGCCCTCCTCCAGGAGGTGACCAAAGCGGCGTCCCGGCGGCTGTGCGGGGGTATCACCGTGGCCCACACCGCCAGTGACATCAGCGAGTTTTCCGTGACCAGTTTTTATCGCGTGGGTCTTGAGCTGGGCCTGCTGGATGCAACTGACATTGTCAGTTACGGTCGGTAGGTCAAGGCGATTGTGATCGTCGATCACTGAGGAGAGAGAGATGACCGACGCAACCCATCTGGTCCAGCGCCTCGAGTCCATTGCCGGCAGTGACCACGTGCTCACCGATCAGGAGGCCACCCGTCCCTACCGAACCGGCTATCGATCCGGCTCCGGCGAGGTGGTCGCGGTGGTGCACCCGGGCACTCTCGTGGAGCTCTGGCAGACCACCCAGGCGGCGGTGGAGGCCGGCGCCGTGGTGATTCCTCAGGCGGCCAATACCGGGCTCACCGAGGGATCGACCCCGAAAGGCGAGTATCAGCGACCCGCGGTGGCCATCAATGCTATGCGCATCAAGGGCCTGCAGCTGCTGGGTGGGGCACGACAGGCGATTGCCCTGCCGGGGGCGACGCTCTTCGAGCTGACGCAGACACTGGCGCCCCACGGTCGTGAACCCCACTCGGTGATCGGCTCGACGTCGCTGGGCGCCACGGTGGTGGGTGGTGTCTGCAACAATTCCGGCGGCGCCCTTTGCCGCCGTGGGCCGGCCTACACCGAGCTGGCGTTGTATGCCTGGGTGAATGAGTCCGGCCAGCTCGAACTGGTCAATGATCTGGGCATTGACCTCGGCGAGACCCCGGAGGAAATCCTGGGCCGCCTGGAGCGCGGTGAATACCAACCCGAAGACATTGACTGGAACGCCGGCAAAGCCTCCGACGACGGTTACCCGGAAATCATCCGCGGCGCTGACGAGCCCGGTGCCGCCCGTTTCAACAACGACCCGCGGCTGCTCCACGGGGTCTCGGGCAGCGCCGGCAAGGTGATGGTGTTTGCCGTGCGCATGGACACCTTTGAGCAGGAATCCGACGTTCGGACCTATTACATCGGCAGCAATGACACGGCACAGATGGCGGAATTTCGGGCCCGCTTCCTGCGGGAGGCTTCCAAACTGCCCATTACCGCGGAGTATCTGCACCGGGAGCTCTTTGACGTCGCCCGGCGTTACGGCAAGGACAGCTTCCTGCTGATCAAGTGGCTGGGCACCGCAAGACTGCCCCGCGCCTTCG
>PULR01000013.1 GCA_003551005.1 Mollicutes bacterium | reverse complement strand
GCATCGCGCACGCGTCCGTCTCGCAGTTCGATACCGACCGAACGGTTGAAACGACGCTCTACTCGTCGTACGACGAAGTCCGGGCGCACACCGTCGGCGGCTCGCGCCCGCGGTCGAAGATTCCCATCGGCGGCGGCGCGTTCAAGTCCCAGATGATCGACGTGGTCTACCGTCCCGCCCGGCAGTGTACGTTCTACTTCCGCGGCGACCGCGAGCGGATCGAGTACCTTCTGAAAACCCACCTGACCGACCTCGGGAAGAAGACAGCGGCTGGATTCGGGAAGGTTACCGACTGGGGAATTCGGGAGTTGGACACGGACTACTCTCTCGTACATCCGAGCGAGGGCGTGGCCATGCGCCCACTCCCGACGAACATCCTTGAGGGGTGGGGAGACAAGCAGACGCTCACGTACAAGACGCCATACTGGTACACAGAGTGGGCGACACAGTGCGCGCCGCCAGGGGCAGAGGTGAACACTGCGTGGTAGAGTTCCCAGACCCAGAGGACAGCACCGAGTTCGACTTTGATCGCGGCAGTGACGGTATGCCCGACCGGACGCGCCGAGCGTTCCAGGCACACGCCGATCAGGAGCTGGGCGACCGCCCCGGTGAAGCCATCGCTGAGATCGAGCGGGTATTCACCGCCGGGCCGGATGCGGTTGTGGCTGTCTCTGGCGGGAAGGACTCGATGACGGCGCTGGCGCTGGCGGCAGAATCGGACGCAGACCACCGCGCGCTCCATTTTGACTGGGGGCGTCGCTTCATCCCGCGTGAGGTCGAGCGAGAGGTTGTCGAGAATATCCGCGAGTACGTCCCGGACGAACGGTTATTCGTGGCCAGCTACGAGCGAGCGAAGTTCGAACCGTATCCGGACAATGGCCATTTCCAGCGGAACCTACGGGGCGATCCCGGTGGTGAAGCGTACGAGGGTGTTGGCGCGTACGCAGGAGCACTGCACTACTGTGACGACGTCGGCACGCAGATCGTCGGTCTCCGCCGAGGTGAATCCGGAAAACGAGAGCGAAAGTTGGATGGGCTCTACGGCGAGTCGCTCGGCCTACGCGCGGCGTTCCCAGTTCGAGACTGGTCGGCTCGTGACGTCTGGGCGTACCTCGTAGACCGGGACGTTCCGTATCCGAATCACTATGACCGACTTGCGGCGACAACAGGCGACGGCAGTCCGCGAGCCTACGAGCGTGCACGGTTCACGACGTTCTTCGATCCGGAGTTCGAGGAGATCGGCGGCGCGGCGATGGGAGTCGCGGAGTGGCGGAACCGCGAAATAGAGTAGTCGGCCGTCCCATTCTGAGTTATACTCAATTTGTACCGATGGCTTTAAGTATATGTGAGTTATACTCATATGTAGAGGCAGACAGCCCATGCACGAACTCAACGTCGGCGGCTCGAACATGACGGTCGAACTGGACGGCAATACCATCTCGGCGCAGGCGAACACCGGCAACAAGCAGTGGGTTGCCGTCATCACCGACACGCACCCGAAATACAACTACGACCGCGACTTCGTCGCCTACCAGAAGCCCAAGACGAGCGACCGAGACAGCGGGACGGCGACGGTCGAGGACGGGGCAGTCATCGAGCGCGTTCGCTACACGCACTCGGGGAAGAACCGCAAGGACCAGTTTTACCAGCTCGTGGGCGGCGAAGCTCACGAAATCGGCGAGGCTGAGGTCACGGCAGCCCTCGACGGCGAGATAGTCCCCGACATCGAGGAGGAGACGCACGAGTGCGAGGAGTGCGGCGACGAGTTCGACAGCGAACACGGACTCGCTGTCCACCAGGGTATCAAGCACAGCGACGACGAAGAAACCGAGTCCAACACCGAGGAACCCACCATGACCGAATCCAACACTGGCGACACGACTGCGACGGCGATGACCGACGGCGGCACCGAAGAAATCCGCGATTCCAATCAGGTGCGGCACAGCGACGATGAGGTCCGGCGTTACTCGGCAGACGGCCACCTCTACGCCTACCGTGAAGGCGACGAACACGTCGTCGTCTCCCGCGGCAACGAACCGCGGACGCGGTGGACCAAGCGCGTTCCTGCCGAGCGCGACGCAGTTCTTACTGGCGAACACCTCTGGACCGTCCCCGAGAACTGGGATCACCGTGTGAACATTAAGGGCGCAGCGGAGGCACGATACGCAGTCTACCACATCCCTGAAGCCGGTGTGGACGTTCTCGTGACCGTCCCGAACAAGAATCACCTCGTGGACGCTTGGTACAGCGTCAAACGCGTCGGCAGCCTCACCGTGACCTACGACGACGAGATCGACTGGGACGAGCTGGAGGACGCCATCGAAACCGTCCGCGACATCGAGGAGGTCAGCGACGACGTAGTCGAAGCACTAGAAACGCTCAACCGCCGTCGGCGGAGCTTCGAGCGGAAGTTCGCCGAGGGCGTCGATATGTACGCCGAGGAGGCGCTGTTCGAGCGCGCTCACGAACCGGTTTCAGTCCAAGAGTGGACCGCCGACCCGTGGGGCGACATCTTCCATGTTGACGACCTCGTGCAGGACTTCCTGGACCTGGACAACGAGACGCGGGACGCCGTCCTACGCGAACTCTCTGAGGCGAACGTCATCCCGAACTACCCGACCGTCCGTGTGGATGTCGAAGAAGGCGAAGGTGTCTCGGATGGCTACGACATTCGCGCGCTCGTTGAGGCGGGCGCGTCCGGGGCCGAGACCATCGACTACCT
>PULR01000039.1 GCA_003551005.1 Mollicutes bacterium | reverse complement strand
TAGGCCTCTTCGACACGAATCTCATTTCCAGTTTCAATCAAATAGGTCGTGGTGTCCATCGTATAGAAGTAGATTTCCTCATCGCCGTCCGAGAGATAGAATCCGTCATTGCCGTCGACATCCGTAATGACACCCTCGACGTTGACAAACTCATCAAGATAGTCGTCGCTGTCTTCAACCAGGTCAGTGACACTGACTTCCTCCGGGTCGTCGCGGTCGTAGTCGGGGTCGTCTTCTCCGTGCAGTCTGCGTCCGCTCATCTCAGCGTTGTGCTCGGCGATCCGCAGGTATTCTCCGTATTGGGACTGCGCGGTGTTGGAGGCGGGCGAGAAGGCTTTCTCGATCAGCTCGAGATTCAACAGGCGGCCATCCGCCCAGACATAGACGAGTTCACGTCCGAACGTGCCTTGTCGACCGACGGTCGGATGTTCAGCCGGATGGCCCTCTTCGGGATGGGGTTCGTATTCGAGGACAATGGTGTCCGCCTCTTCAAGCGCTTCACGAACAAAGTCGCTTGACGCTTTCCCCCAGGGGTCAATTTCCGCCGTGGATTCCGGCGTATCGACGTTCAGGTAACGGACCTCAGCGTCTCCGGCTTCGTCCACCGTATGGTAGGACGTGTCGCCATCGATGGGCGCGTGGAGTTCGGCTTCGCCGATGCCGTCGTCGAAGAAGTTTTTGCCTTCGTAGTCCTCGCTGTCAAGGGTCAGCTCATCGGTGAGCGGTGTCTCCAGCGTACCTTCTTCATAAGGCTTGGTATCGGCGTAGAGGGTAGCGCTTTCATCAAACTGAGCATCTACGTCGAAATAGAAGCGATCGGTCCGTTCTTCATCCGTAAACCAGCCGAGGAAATACTCGTCTTCCAGTTCCGGCATCGGATAGCCTTCCAGCTGACCGTCTTCATCGACACTGACGCTGTCATAGACTTCTCCGTCCGGCATTTCAAAGGTGACTTCGATGTCGTCTTCGCACCAGCTGTCATAAAGGCTGCAAAAGCGATGATAATAAACAAGGTGAAGCTTCGCACAAGAATCTTCCTATACTGAGTAAAAATTTAAAGCAGGGTGCCCCCACCCTTGCAAACCCGCAAGGGTGGAGGCGAAATATGTGTGGTTTAGTTCGCGCCGAGCTGGTCAAGCATGTAGGCGATGGCCTCGTCGACATCCCGCGTGCCGGCGTAGATGGATTCGAAGAGGTTCTCGGATTGCTGGCGGGCGCTGCTGGATGTAATGCGGCCGACGAAGGCGGGGTCGAAACGATAGTAGTCTTCCTGCGCCTGGGCCGCGGCGTTCGCGAGCGCGAAGGGATAGTCGTCACGCTCGTCGCCTTCAAGGTCGTCGATGTCCTCTTCGGCCAGCGCGAGATAGTCCTGGTATTCATCAGTCTGGAATGCCGAGGTCCGCACCGGCATGTAGCCGGTCTCCATCGAGAAGAAGGCGGTGTTCTCGGTGTTGGTCATGAACTCGATGAGCTTCCACGCCGCGAGGCGCTCTTCGTCGGTGGTCTCGCTCATGATGGCGATGTTGGGGCCCTGCTGCTGGGCGGACATGGTGCCTTCATCCTCGCTGGCGTGTTTCTGAATCGCGGGAACGACACCCATGTCGAAAGTACCGAAGGCGCCGTCCTCATGCGAGGGGATGTTGTGGCGCGCACCGGCGGTTGACCCTTGGCTCATCAGCGTAAGACCTTGGCTGAAGGGGGTCGAGCCGTAGTTCTCGTCCCATTCAATCGGCATGGCGACGACTTCGTCATCGAACAGCCCGTCGAAATAGTGAAGCATGTCGCGGTTGTTCTCGTTGTCGACGAGGATGTTGCCGTCCTGGTCGGTGTATTCGCCGTCCCACTGGTACGTGGAGTTGATGAAGAAGTTCGCCGCGCTGTCGATGTTGATCAGGAAGGGTTCATCGTGATCGGCGATGCCGGCTTCATCGGGGAAGGCGTCTCGGTTCTCGACCAGTTCGTCCATGGCCTCGTCGTCCCATTCGATCTGCTCTTCCATGTACTCGATGTCGTCCCAGGTCAGGGGCTGGTCTAGGCTGAATTCGATGTTGTCGTCATCTTCGAAGAAATAGTCCATGACGGTCTTGTTGTAGACGACCATCTCCGTGGATTTGAAGAGGGGCAGCGAGTACATGTTGCCGTCCGCGTACTGCTGGTTCTCCTCAAGGAAACCGGGGATGAAGTCGTCGAGGTCGGTGCCGAAATCATCATGGTCCGCATATTCGTCGAGCGGCACGAGGGCGTTACCGTTCAAGTACTCGACGAAATGGTCGGGATACCCCATGACGATATCGGGCATGGTGCCGCTGACAATGCCTTGTACGGTCGATTCGCGCAGGCCGTCGTAGCCACCCTGGCTGAGTTGTTCGATCTCGACGTTGGGGTATTCATCGGTGAACTCATCGAACATCTGATCCAGCAGAGCCTGGTTGTCTTCACCGAAGGCGTGCCACATCGTGAGGCTGATGTCCTCTTCGGGGAACTCATCGGGGATGTTGACATCAATATCCTCTGCTTCTTCGCCGGTAAATAGAGCGCAGGCGGAAAGCGAGAGGACGAATGTCAACGAAAGTAAAAGAATGCCTAGTTTTTTCATCGGGAATGCTCCTCCTTATTATTTGTTTCTATAGTGGTCCCTCCGTGCCATCTCCCATTATAACACGAAAGGGTTTGCACAGGACACGGACGTGTCAAGTTGCAACTGTGCGGCGTCAACCTTTGATGCCGCTGCGTGAAACGCCCCGCATGATGTATTTCTTGAGGATGAGGAAGGCGATGATGAGCGGCACGGTGACAATGATGGAAGCGGCCATTTGTTCGTGGTACATGATGCGGCCCGCGGTGTCGTCGAACGCGTCACGCAGTCCGTTCGAGACCAGCTGGAACTCTTCTCGCTGGGAAATCAGACGGGGCCACACATAAGCGTTCCAGGTGTTCATGGCGTTGAGGATGGTGATGGTGGTGATGGTCGGCAGCGCAACGGGGACCATGATGCCCCACAGATACTGCCAGTCGGTTTTCCCGTCCACCTTCGCGGCGTAATAGAGTTCATCGGGAATCTGCTTGAACGCCTGTCGCAGGAAGAAGAGGAAGAATACGCTGGTCATGAAGGGAACGGTCATCGCCAGCACCGCTTCCACGAAGGTCTGATCTTCAATCCAGCCGAAGGATGTGATGGTCAGAAAGTTGGTGACGACGAAGATCTCGCCGGGAATCATCATGGTTGCGATCAGGATCATGAACAGCACGTCGCGGCCCTTGAAGTTCAACCTTGCGAACGCGAAGCCGGAGAGAATCGTCGTGATGATGGTTCCGGCGGTCGATAGAATCGCGACCAGAACCGTGTTCGCTAGATACCGTATGAATGGGGCGCGTTCAAGCGCAAGCGAGAAGTTGACCCATTGCCATTCCCCGGGGTTGACCCAGAGCATCGGCGGGGACATGAAGACCTGTGTTTCGGTCTTGAACGCGGTGATCACCATCCAATAGAAGGGGATGATGATGAAGATGGCGAAGAAGATGACAACTGCATACACGAGCGCAAGCCGCATGCGCCGTTTAAATCGTATCTTCTGTTCGTCTTCGTATAGCTCTTCTACGTTTTCAACGTTTTGCATCTCATTTCACTCCTATCCGTAGTGGACCCGCTTCTTGCTCACTTGCATGTTGACGAAAGTGAACACGAGCGTGATTGCAAAGAGTATGAGCGCGGCGGCGGCGGCTTCGCTCATCGCGCCAGGAACCCCGGAGCGATCAAGCGCATCGTAGACGAGCGCAACGATCGTGGTCATCGAGTTCGGATCCCCCGGCGGGCCGAGGCGTTCCCCGAACATGCCGATGACTTCGGTATAGGTCTTGAAAGCACCGATGAAGGATGTGACCGTGATGTACATGATCATCGGCGAAAGCAGCGGCACGGTGATCCGGCGAAGGATGCGGGCGCGGGAGGCGGAGTCGACGCGGGCCGCCTCATAGTACTGCTTGTCGATGCCTTGCAGGCCGCTGAGGAAGACGATGATCTTGAAAGCAAGCGTCAGCCACGTGATGTAGATCAGCAGGGTAATCATGGCATTTTCGTAGGACGCGCCCATGTTGATCCAGTTGATGGGGTCGATCCCGAAGAGGCCGAGGAACCAGTTGATAAGTCCATACCTGCGGTTGAACATGAACGCGAATGCCATGCCGATGGCGATGGCGTTGGTTACATAGGGCAGGAAGAAGACGGTCTGGAAGAAGCCCTGGATTTTCTGGATGGGAATGGCGTTCAGCCATACCGAAATCAACAGCGCGATGATGACCGAGACCGGAACCGAGACGAAGGTGATGAGCATCGTGTTGAGCATGGCCTGTCCGAAGTTCGGGTCGTTTAATACGTTTCGGAAGTTGCCGGTCAGCGTGAACCCATCATAGGTCTGTTGCAGATAGTTGTAGTCTTCGAGTGCGACGAGCACGAACGAGTTGAAGATGGGATAGAAGATGAAGATGGCAAGTAGAATCAGAGCCGGGGCAAGATAGAACCAGGCTGCTATATTCCGTTCTTGTTCAAGCATCTAGACGAGTTCTCCGGTCTCTTTGTTGAATACATGCATTTTGTGAGGCTTGACGCTGAATTTCACGGTGTCGCCTGGTTGAACACCGTAATCTGCATCAACAATCGCACGGAAGGTTTTCTGGTCCTGAATCGACTTGCCACTTCCCATTTCAAGGTTCAATGCTTCGAATTCTGTGTCTTCGACCGTTGTCACATCGCCTTCTTCCTCGGGGTCCTCGAAACTACCCTGGACCTCGACGTTGGGGTGGTTGATGATCAACGTGGTGTCACGGCCGATTGTCTCGACGAATTCGACCTCGACCTGGAAACTGGAGCGTTCGACAATTTTGAAGCCTTCGGGACGGATGCCGACGGTGACTTCCTGGTCCTCGGCTTCGCTCTTGCCGATATAGGCATCGCCGATCATGATCTTGCCGTTCTCGATGCGGCCATCGAAGAGGTTAATCGGCGGTGTGCCGAGGAACTTCGCGACAAAGAGGTTGTTGGGCTTGTCGTAGACATCCTGTGGTTGTCCGACTTGTTGTGTGACGCCTTCGTCAAGAACCACGATTTCGTCGCTGATGCTCATTGCCTCTTCCTGGTCGTGCGTGACGAACACGGTCGTAATACCGGTCTCGCGCTGAATCCGACGGATCTCCTCACGAGTCTGCAGGCGGAGGCGGGCGTCAAGGTTCGAGAGCGGTTCGTCGAGCAGAAGCACGCGCGGCTCCTTGACGAGCGCCCGGGCGATGGCGCAACGTTGCTGCTGTCCACCGGAAAGTTGCGCGGGTTTCCGGTCCATCAAGTGGCCGATGCCGACAAGGTCGGCGATCTCCTGGGCTTTCTTAAGTCCTTCCTTCTTGTCAATCTTGAGGTTTTCAAGCGGGAACATGATGTTCTGCTTGACCGTCATGTGCGGATAGAGGGCGTAGTTCTGGAACACCAGCCCGATACCCCGGTCTTCAGGGGGGACAGGGGTCACATCTTCTTCTCCGAAATAGATCTTGCCTTCAGTAGGCTTGAGCAATCCGGAGATCATGAAGAGGGTCGTAGACTTTCCGCAACCGGAAGGGCCTAGGAGACCATAAAGTTTCCCGGATGGGATCACGATGTCAAGATTGTCCACCGCAACCACTTCATCCTCTTTCTTAGACTGGAAAACTTTTGTTAGGTTCTGTAGAGTGATTTCCATACCTGTCTTCTCTCCTATACCAAGTTTTATCTATCTTTAATGAAACTATAGAACAAGGGATGTAGTCAAGTTGAAACGCGTTGAAGCGTTTGAAAAGCGGGGCCACGCACACCCTTTATATAAAGGCGTTACTAAAAGCGCTCATTCAAGCGCTTATCCACACTTTTTCCTTCGACAACTTATGTACGTATCAGTCAAGTATACTATATTTTAAAAGCGTTTTCCATATTGTAGAAAAAAAATCTCGAGTTTTCATCGTTTTCCAAAAGCAACTTGAAAAAGGGGAGATGTTCCTCCCCTCAACCTATGACGCCCTGGTTGTAAAGCAGCCAGATACCGAAGATAATCGCAACAACAATCAGCAATTTCGCCAGTTTCTTGACAAATGAAATCAGACCCAGGATGAATATCACGGCAAAAATGGCGACAAAAACCAATTGTTCAATGTAAGAAAGCTCTGTGTCGATGAAGTCGTATGCATTCTCAATGTAACGACCGATAGGGAACGCTTCTTGAAGACTGTCATAGGCAGGGCCGATCAAGGGGATATCCGAGAGGACGCCGACATACATCGAAAACCATTCAAACATCTTACCATCCTTTGGCAATGTGACTTGGATTCTAATTCAAGTAACTTTCGCACTGAGTCGTTTCACTTATTATTATACATTGACCTTCTTAAAAATCATAGCACATCTCAAATCTTTTTTCTACCTTCCAAAGCTTTTCCCAGTGTGACCTCGTCCGCATATGACACATCTCCGCCCGCGGGCAGTCCGTAGGCGATCCGGGTCACCAGCACGTCCGTATCTTTAAGCAGCCTTTGGATATAAAGCGCGGTCGTCTCCCCTTCATCGCTCAGATTGGTGGCGAGAATCAACTCTTCGTGGGCATGATTCCGCAATCTTTCCAAAAGTTCCCGGATCCGCAACTGGTCGGGACCGACGCCCTCGCTAGGCGAGAGAACGCCGCCAAGGACATGATAGAGACCGCGGTAGTCCCCGCCGCGTTCGAAGACAAGGACGTCGCGGCTTTCTTCGACGACCAGAATCCGGGTCTGGTCCCGGGATTCATCCCGGCAGATTCCACAGCGTTCCTGGTCGGTGAACATTCCGCAGACAGAGCAGGGGCGGATCTCTTCTTTGACCCTGAGAAGCACCTCGGAGAACCGTTCGTAGTCATCGTCTTTGAAGTGGTTCTGGCTGTGCAGCGCGAACCGCTCGGCAGTCTTCCGTCCGACCCCGGGGTAGCGCATGAACTGCTCGATCAACTGCTCGAGCGCATCGGGATATCTGGTGGCGATGCTATCAGAACATCCCCGGAAGGCCGCCAAGACCCTCTGTGAAGCGGCCCATCGTCTCCTGGGTCTCTTCGTCGATTTTGCGCATGCAGTCGTTTACGGCCGCTGTTATAGTATCCTCCAGAATTTCGAGGTCCTCGGGAAGGTCGAACGCTTCTTGATCTATCGAGAGATTGTGCATCTGTTTCGCTCCGTTGAACTCGACTTCGACGGTCTTGCCTCCGGCCTGTCCGTAGAAGATTGAAGCTTCGAGCTCCTTCTGCGCCTTGTGCATCTCCTGCTGCATTTCCTGTAGTTTCTTCATCATGTTCCTGTCCATTGTTCATTCTCCTTTCTTGACCTTAACCACTTCTTCACCAAAGATGTCCTTGGCTTCTTTCACGGAATCGTCTTCGACATCCTCGTAGGTATCCTCGTTATCAGGGATTTCAACCAGACGGTCGTTCTCGATCTTGCTCAGGCGGATGAACTCCTTGTCTTCCTGCTTCCGGAATTTCTTCAGGAACTCGGTCTGGATTTTCTTCCAGTCCCGCTCCGGCAGGGCCATGAACATGATCGGCCGTTCGAAATACGCCTCGAGGACCTCGATGATCTCGCCTTTGATCTGGGGTTTCATCAGACGGTTGCACGTCACGGTGTTTTCATAGGTGACAATCAGCATCACGCCGTTGGTGGCGACCAGATTCCCTTCGGTGACCATCTTGGCGTACTGCATCCGGTCATCGTCGACAAACCGTTCTAGGTCGTACCAGCGCTTGGTCATGTCGATGCGTTCCTGACGGTCGCCGGTGTTCAGCACATCCTCGACATAACGGATGTCGAAGGTGGAATATTTCTTCTGCGAAAAGCGTTCATAAAGCTTCTGGTATTTGTTCGGTTGCTCTGAGGGGGCTGAATCCGTTTCTTCAGCTGATTCCGTCTGTGCGGTGGGCGTTTCTTCGCCCGGTTCGTCCCGTTTCTCATCCGACGGGTCCTCGCGATGCTTTTCGGTCTGGTCGTCGGAAACTTCCGACTCCGATTCCGATTCAAAACGATCGAAGAGCGCATCGGCCGGTGTCACGTCCTGGGCACGATGTTCATCGGAATCGGTGGCGGGTTGATCTAAGGGGGCTTCCCGGGTCCGGGATTCGATGGTTTCAAGCTTTTCCTGCAGATTATGGACTTTTGACTCCAACTTCTCGAGGTTTTCTTGTGCACGCACATCCTGTTTCAAGCCGCGGTCGACCATCTTGACGAAAGCCAGCTCGAGATGCAGCCGTCCTTGTGATGTGAACCGCATCCGCTGCCTCGACTCGCTGAGAATGTCGATGTAATGATAAAGCAGCGGATTGCTCAGCGACTCGGCCAGGTTCTGAGCTTTTTCGTTACCGTGGAGGGTTTTATCGCTATCCTCCCCTGCATTCTTGAGCAGCAGCAAATCGCGGTAGAAAGCGGTGGCATCCTCGATGACGCGTGTGGGTTCCTTGCCATCCTCGAGCAGTCTATCCAGAGCGTTCAGGGAACGGACGGCATCCTCCGCGTGAATGGCCTGGGCAATCTCGAGAATCCGCTCATGCCCGACGGAGCCGCGGATGGCATGGACCGCTTCGGAATCGATGGTGCCTTCGGCATAAGCAAGCGCCTGGTCCAAAAGGCTGATGGCGTCACGCATGCCGCCTTCGACAGATTCGGCGATGAGGCTGATGGCGTCATCGCGAATGTCGATCGCCTCCTTTTCGATGATCTCACCGAGCCGGCTTTCAATCTCCGCTTTGCCGATGCCGCGGAAATCGAAACGCTGGCAGCGGGAATGGATGGTGGAGGGAATCTTGTGCGGCTCGGTGGTCGCAAGAATGAACAAGACGTGCTTGGGAGGCTCCTCGAGGGTTTTCAAAAGCGCATTGAAAGCTCCGATGGAAAGCATGTGCACCTCGTCGATGATGTAGACCTTGTACTGGCCGACACCGGGAAGATATTTGACCTTGTCGCGTAGCTCCCGGATTTCATCCACACCGTTGTTGCTCGCGGCGTCGATCTCGATGACGTCGTTAATCGTGTTGCTGTCGATGCCGCGGCAGATGTCGCAGGTGTTGCAGGGGTTGGCCGCCGGTCCGTTCTCGCAGTTGACCCCCTTGGCGATGATCTTGGCGACGCTGGTCTTGCCTGTCCCGCGGGGGCCGCTGAACAGGTAGGCATGCGAAAGACGACGGTGTTTCAAGGCATTCTTGAATGTGCGGGTGATGTGTTCCTGTCCGGCGACTTCATCGAAGTCCCGAGGACGATACGTGCGATAGAGAGCCTTATATGCCATGGCACAACACCTCGATCATTGCATTTCTGCTTTCTTTTGAATGAGCCGGCTGGTCTCTTCGATGACAACTCCTGCCGCGCGGTCGAGGTCCTCATCACCAAAGGACCTCCCCTTCAACCGTTCAATGCCCTCTTCCGAACGACCGGCGTCACGGTAGAGGGCGTAAGCGTCCCGAAGCAGATCCTGAAAGCTGCCGCTCTCCCGGATGCGGGCAAAATCCTCGGCATTGAAATCAAGCTTGTTTCGCACGTGCCGGGACATATGAAGGATGAACTCCCGTTCCTCGCTGGCCTGTTCAACACCTGAGAACAGCTTGTCCTTGAGGACATTGTAGAAAAGGAAGATCAACGTGATGACAAAGGGCAGCGTCCACAGCCGGGCGAAGGTTTCTAAAAAGGCATCCTCACGGAAGAAATGGTAATAAGCAGAAAAGAGGACCAAAGCCAGAAAGGACGACGCAAGGACCCTCGCATAATAGGCGGGTCCCTTCTTTCGTTTCATTATCAGCATGCAACCACCTATTAGGCATTATACTACAAAACACCCCATTATGATATAATGATTTGGGGTGATCACGATGTCGACCGACACCATTGCAGCCATATCCACGGCGCTCGGCAAAAGCGCCATCAATATCGTCCGCATGAGCGGCGACGATGTGTTCGACATCATCGAATCCATCTATCGGGGGAAAGCCGATCTTGCCCGTGCGGAGAGCCACACCATCCATTATGGAAAGATCATCGACGGCGACGAACCCGTCGACGAAGTGCTCATCAGCATCTTCCGCGCCCCGCGGACGTTCACCCGGGAGGACATGGTGGAAATCAACTGCCACGGAGGCGCATACGTCGCGAAGCGGATTCTCGAACTTTTGCTTTCCAAGGGAGCGCGCATGGCCCGGCCCGGGGAGTTCACCGAGCGCGCCTTCTTGAACGGACGGATCGACCTGACACAGGCGGAAAGCGTGATGGACATCGTTGAAGCCCGCAGCGATTACAGTCTGAAACTCGCCAACAAGGGCCTCGAGGGAAAAGTCTACGAACTCGTGCAGGCTCTGCGGGATGCTTTGCTTGACCTGTTATCCCGCATCGAAGTGCACATCGACTATCCGGAATATGAGGATGCGGAGGAACTGACGAGTGAACGGGTCCTGCCCGAAGTCGACCGACTGATCGAGCGCGTCGAGACCATCCTCGAGCGCGCCGCGGTTGGAAAAGTCCTCCGTGAAGGCGTCAAGACGGCCATCATCGGCAGACCGAACGTCGGTAAATCCAGCGTGCTCAATGCACTGCTCAAGGAAGACAAGGCAATCGTCACCGAAATCGAGGGGACCACTCGTGATGTCGTTGAAGGCGAACTTAACGTCGGCGGCGTCGTGCTCAAACTCTTCGATACCGCCGGACTCCGGGATTCCCAGGATCTGATTGAAAAAATCGGCATTGACAAGACGAAGCAGATCATCGAGGAAGCGGAACTGATCCTCTACGTCCTCAACAACAACGAACCTCTCAGCGAAGAGGACGAACGTCTCCTGGAAATGACGCAGCACAAGAACCGCATCGTCATCATCAACAAGATCGACCTTGAAAGCCGGATCGACCGCACCTTTGAAGACGGTGTGCAGATCAGCGCCCTCAAGGGCGAGAACATCGAAGCACTCGAAGCGCGCATCCAGGAGATGTTTCTAGAAACGGATTTCGACCTTTCGGAGGAGACATACCTCTCGAACGCCCGGCACATCGCCAGGATGCGGCAGGCACTTGAAATGCTCAAGGACGCTCGCGCATCAGCGCAAGACTTGATGCCCGTCGATGTCGTCGAAATCGACTTGAAGAATGCATGGGAGACCCTGGGGGAAATCACCGGTGACACCGGCGCTTCTACGCTGATAGATGAGCTCTTCTCGAAATTCTGCCTGGGGAAATAGTCCTTCAGTCTTCAAACGGCCGGTAGCGCCTACCGGCCTTTGTATATCCGAGTACGTAATCCAGATTCACGTTCTGAGCGGCGTTGAAGATTGAACGATCAATGTCCTTGTGTTCCTCCCGGAGTTGCTTGATCAGTTGTTTGATATCCTCCCGTTTCGATGGACGCTCGCCGCTAGCGACCGTGCAGGCACAGTCCATGGCGTCGAGGTTATGTCGTTCATACAAGGCGGCGATGTGTGCTTCACGTATGAAATAAAGCGGCCGGATGAGCTCGATGCTCTCATAGTTGTCGGAGGGGATTCTGGGAAGCATGGTCTTGAAACTGCCGGAGAAGAACACGTTCAGTAACGTGGTCTCGATGACATCATCGTAATGGTGGCCGAGCGCGAGTTTGTTGCATCCTTCGTTTTCGGCGATCTCATAAAGTATGCCTCTTCGCATCCTGGCGCATAGATAGCAGGGATCATCCGGCGCTTTCTCATTGACCACGCGGAAGAGCTCTTTTTTTACAATTTTTAACGGCACGGATAGCTGGTGAGCCAGGTGCTTGAGTTGCTGTTGGTCCGCCTTGGCATAGCCGGGATCCATCGCGACGGGGACCACTTCGAAATCCGCCAGCGGATGCTTAGTCAGTTCCTGCAGCATCCTCGCCAGCAGCATCGAGTCCTTCCCACCGCTGACGGCGACGGCGACTCTATCGCCGTCTTCGATTAAATGGTACCGTTTGATGGCTCGGATGAACTTCGACCAGAGTTGTCTTCGATGGTGCTTGATGAAGTCCTTCTGAAAATCTACCGCGACGGACATACAAATACCTCCAAATCATGTTATAATATAACAGATATGCGACGAACCGCAACTGTCCGCGCAATCCACATGGTCTCTTGTGACCATACCTGTGCAGCCTGGAGTGATGAAATGAGTTTTGAATGGATATCGCGCAAGCCCCAAAGCGGGACCGCTAAACTGTATGAAACGAAGATTGTCTTGAGCAACGGCGCTCATACGCACTTCGACACGGCCTACGGTGTCATGCTCGGCCTCGATGAGAAAAACAACCGGATCGCCGTGAAACCCGTCTCGAAAGATGAATACCATCGGGGAATCATACCCGAGGACAAGAGGCATCGAATTACTGTCCGTTCGTCCTATGCCCGGATACCGACACCGAAATTCCTGCGCAACATCGCCCCCACCACCGCCCTTGAATTCAGCGATGACTTTCCGCTGAGCTTCGATGCGGCCTGGGATGCGAAGAAGAAGTCATTGATCATCGATCTGGATTCTCTGAAAGAGGAGGAAAAATAATGGAAAACATAGACGTCATCATGCTCATCATCTGGTTTGCAATCATCCTGGTCGCGGCTTTCATCGAGATCGTGACCATGGACCTCACCAGCGTCTGGTTCAGCCTCGGCGCCGTTCTTTCCTTCATCCTGGCGCTGATCGGCCTTGATCCCCTGATTCAGGTCGTTGTCTTCATCGGCGTCTCCATCTTGCTGCTGCTCACCGTCAGACCCCTGGCCAAGAAGTACTTCCGCACGAACATTGTCAGCACGAATGCCGACCGGCTCGTGGGGAAAATCGGCATATGCACCCAGGAAATCCCGCCGGGAGAGCGCGGAGAAGTCCGCGTGGACGGAAAGTACTGGACCGCCATCTCCTCAGGAGACGAAACGGTGCAAGTCGATGATAAAGTTGAGATTCTGGCGATCGAGGGTGTGAAACTGATCGTGGTGAAAGTATGAGGGGCGAACCCGGAACGTTCCGCCGCATCGCCAGCCTCATCATCGATTTCATCATCATCCTCTCCGTAGTTTTCACGGTCTTCAGAATCTTCGTCGAACCCAACATCCAGGAGTTCAGCGGCTATCACGAAGGATTGACGGACTGGACCCAGCAGGCCGAAGTCTTCAACGAGGAGATGGACCGCCTCGATGAGCGGCTCGATGAAGGGGACCGCTATCGTGAGGAGGACCTTGAGAACGAGCTGAGCTATTGGCGCGAGGCTATCCGCTCATACTCATCCGAGGAAGATGAACGCTCGTTCGAGGAGATTGTCGCCGCCTACGAAGCCGCCAAGGCCGAAGGAAGAGAACGTCTTGAAGAAGGCGACCGCTTCCGTCGAGAAGACTACGATCTCCAACGAGACCTGCTGGTTGCGGATTATGAGGAATATGACGCAGTCGTCGTCTACCTTATGAGCAGCATCCTCTTCCATTACGGAGGCTGGGTGGTTGTCAACTATCTCTATCAGGGTCTGACCAAAGGACGGACGTTCGGTCGCAAATGGACCAACCTCGAACTGAGAGGCCCGATCAACTGGTGGACCCTCTTCATCCGGGAAGTCCTCTGGAAAGGCGTTTTCTGGGGATTCACCTTCACCATCGGAATCTGGGTCGATTTCGCCCTCATCAGTTTCTCTAAAGACAAACGCACCATCCGGGACCATATCTCGGAGGTACGCGTGGTGAAGGAAGACGCGATTTATCCAATCTAAGCATCTATGTGGACAAGCACCCCGAACCACCATTAAAATACAAGCACCATGCTAGGAGGATTTTATGGGAACAACAGTTGGTTTGATTCTTGTCATTGTCGTCGCGGCTGTCGTCTTGATCTATGTCGCGACCCGTTTCACCATCGTCCAGCAGGCGAACCGCTACATCGTCGAAAGGCTGGGCGGCTACTACACGACCTGGGATGTCGGGATTCATTTCCTGATGCCGTTCGTGGACCGGATCAAGGAAAAAGTCACCATCAAGGAGCAGGTTGTCGACTTCGACCCTCAGCCCGTCATCACCAAGGACAACGTCACCATGCAGATCGACACCGTCGTGTTCTTCCAGATCACCGACCCGAAACTCTACACGTATGGGGTCAACTACCCAATCAAGGCGATCGAGAACATCACCTCGACCACGCTGCGTAACATCATCGGCGACCTCGAACTTGACGACTCGCTGACGTCGCGTGACTACATCAACGAGAAAATGCGCACTGTCCTTGATGAAGCCACCGACCCCTGGGGCATCAAGATCAACCGCGTGGAAGTCAAGAACATCATCCCGCCAAAAGACATCCGCGAAGCGATGGAGAAACAGATGCGCGCCGAACGTGAGAAGCGGCAGTCCATCCTCATCGCCGAAGGGAACAAACGCTCCTCGATTCTGACCGCCGAAGGTGAGAAGGAAGCTCGCATCCTGCGGGCCGACGGTGAGAAGCAGACTCGTATACTCGAAGCGGAAGGCCAAGCGGAAGCGATTCTCAAGGTCCAGGAGGCCACTGCCACAGGTATCCGCTACATCAAGGAAGCCGGTGCAGACGAAGCATTCCTGCGTCTCGAAGCCTACAAGGCCATGGAGAAAGTCGCCGAAGGACAGGCCACCAAGCTGGTCATCCCTTCCGACATGCAGGGCATGGTCGGACTGGCCTCGACCCTCTCCGAAGCCTTCAGGACAAATCCGGAATACACCGAACACACGCAGCGGACATTAGAGGAACGTACAGGGAAATCATCAAGCAGCCAAACCGGCTCGAAAAGCTCGCAATCCGGTTCGAAAAGCTCCCAATACGGTTCCCAATCGTCCAAAAGCAAGAAAAGCCAGAGTTCTTCCCAATCACAAGGCAAGAACTAGGCAGGCCGAATCTTAAAAGCCCCCGAGTCGATGCTCGGGGGCTTTTATTAGGCAAATCAGTATTCGCAATTGTTCGGGGTCCTCGGGAAGGGGATCACGTCCCGGATGTTGGACACGCCCGTCACGTACATCAGCATCCTTTCAAACCCGAGGCCGAACCCGGAATGCGGCGTGGTCCCGAAGCGTCTGAGCTGGAGATACCAATCCAGCTCCTCGGTGTCGATTCCCATCTCGTCCATGCGTTTTTTCAGCATGGTGTAACGCTCCTCCCTCTGCGAACCGCCGACAATTTCACCACCGCCGGGCGCAAGCAGATCGACTGCCGCAACCGTCTCGTTGTCATCGTTCAGACGCATGTAGAAAGCCTTGGTGTCCTTCGGCCAGTCGGTGACGAACACAGGGGCGTCGAAATACGAAAGCAGATACTTCTCATGCTCGCTCGCAAAGTCTTTTTCGAAAGGACGCTCGAAAGTCTGCCGGGACTGTTCAAGGATGTCGACGGCCTCCGTGTGCGTGATTCGGACGAACTCGCTCGAGGCGACCCTTTCTAATCTTCTGAGAAGTCCGTTCTCCACGAAACGGTCCAAAAATTCGAGTTCGCTGTCGGCGTGCTTGAGCACCTGCCGGATGAGGTGGCGAACCATGTCCTCGCAGACATCCATGTTGCCTTGAAGGTCGGTGAAGGCCATCTCGGGCTCAACCATCCAGAACTCGGAGACGTGGGTGGACGTGTGGGACTTTTCCGCCCGGAAAGTCGGGCCGAATGTGTAGACATCCCGGAACGCCTGGGCGAATGCTTCGGCATGAAGCTGTCCTGAGACGGTGAGGTTCGTCTTCCGTCCGAAAAAGTCCTGGCTGAAATCGACCGCTCCGCTATCATCCAGTGGGGGTGCTTTCGGATCGAGGGTCGTGACCCGGAACATCTCGCCGGCCCCTTCTGCGTCGTTGGCGGTGATGATCGGGCTGGCTAGATGGATGAATCCGCGGCTCTGGAAGAAATCATGGATGGCCTGAGTGAGCAGGCTTCGGATACGGAAAACAGCGGTGAACAGATTGGTCCGCGGCCGCAGATGGGCTTTCTGTCTGAGAAATTCGCGGCTGTGCCGCTTGGGCTGGATTGGGTAGTCCGCATCCGCCGCGCCCACGACTTCGACTTCGTGCGCTTTGATCTCAAACGGCTGGGGCCGTTTCGGGGTCAGCACAACCTCGCCTTCAATGCGGACGGCGGAGCCGTTGCGGATCTTCCGCGTCTCATCGAAGTTGTCTAACGTTTGATCATAGACGACCTGCACCGTCTCGAAGCAGGTCCCATCGTTCAAATCAAGAAACCCGAATGTCTTCTGGGGACGATGGTTGCGCACCCAGCCTTCAAGCGTGACGTTCGATCCTTCTTTTTCAGTATGTTCGGTTTGTAGCTGCTTCAGTTTCACGTTCCCACTCCTCTTGGTTTAAAAAACGTCCTTAAACAATCATTTAAGGACGGATGGCTCCGCGGTGCCACCTTAATTCATAAAATTGCGCTTCAAGCCCTTAACGCGGGCGACGGACGGGTCTACTGCCTTCTTCCGTCTCTCACGGTGTTTCTTCACCTGATTCTCCGTCTCCGGCTTCCACCACCCCGGATTCGCTAGGACTTCAAAAAAGGCTACTTTTCCGCTCATCGATTTGTTATAATGATTAAGATGTTGACTGACCCTAATTATATACGATTCACCCACAATGTCAAACCGCAGAGGGGATATCCGATGCTGAATGTGAAGAACGTTCGCCGCACCTATAAAAGCGGCGAATACAATCTGCATGCACTCAATGGAATCGACTTGACACTGGTAAAGGGGGACTTTGCGTTTCTCTTAGGTGAGAGCGGAAGCGGAAAAAGCACGCTGCTCAATGTCATCAGCGGACTGGATCGTCCCACGGAGGGTTCGGTGCTTGTTGATGGGGTCGACACCTCGACTTTCTCCAGAAAAGACTGGGCGACCTTTCGCAACAACCACATCGGTTTCATCTTTCAGGAATTCAACCTCATCGAGCATCTGGACGTCCTGCAGAATGTCGCCCTCCCCTTGATCTTCCAGGGCACTCCTAGGAAGGACGCGCGGATGCGCGCCCGCGAAGAGCTCGACCGCATCGGTCTGAGCAACCATGTCGACAAGAAGCCGATGCAGCTCTCCGGCGGCCAGCAGCAACGCGTAGCCATCGCCCGCGCCCTCGTGACGGACCCGAAGATCATCCTTGCGGACGAACCGACGGGCGCTCTTGATGAAGAAATGGGCAGGAAAGTCATCGCCTACTTGAAAAAGCACGCCGCCGACAAGGTCGTGCTCGTCGTGACTCATGACGAGGACCTTGCGGAAGCATTCGCCGAGCGCACTCTCCACATCGAGGACGGGCGCATCGTCTCGGATTCAGCGGAGGGGACGTCCGCTGATGAATCCAGCAGGGAGGTGTTGCTCGACCCTCCCCGCATGCGGTTCGGCATGCTGATGAAGTTCGCAAGCAACAACATCTTCTCGAGGATGTTCCGGACACTCTTTACTTCAGCCATCGTCTCCATCGGATTCATCGCCATCCTCCTGCTGACCTTCATCGTTTTCGGTATCCGGGGCTCGATCAGCGAGACGGTAGGGGAGATTGTCCCGCCCGATGAATATCAGATTCATGCCCTGGAGGATACAGCGCTTGATGAGACGACGTTCTTGAGCGTCTCCGACTATCCAGGGATTGAACATCTACGCTACAACATCGACCATTCCGACCAAGCCCGCTATCTCGGAGCCGACCATTCCGTCAATTACCGACCGCTTCCTTATGATTCGCTGGCATTCGACCGGCAGGGGTCTCTGCACGGCCGCCTGCCGGAAACGGACGACGAAATCGTCATCTCTTTGAGAACCGCCCTGGACCTGCGTAATCAGTCCATGGTGGATGAAGAGGACTACGCCTATGTCTTCGGACTGGTCGAGGGAAGGGAGATCACTTTCGAGACCACCGAGGACACACACTCGTTCACGATCGTCGGCATGAGCGAAGAACGTTTCCAGCCACTCATCTACGTCGAATACGACAAGCTGGTCTCCATCCTGCAGGAACACCCCGATGCCCGGTTCCGCGACAGCGCCATCGCTTATCTAGGCATCGACGACGAAGCCGACATCGACGAGCTTCGCACCACGCTCCGGGACGAGGAGAACGTGGTGATGCGCAACGTCCACGGTGAAATCACCTCCACGATCGATGAGGTGATGTTCTCCGCACTTCGCTGGCTGGTGGGCATCGCCGCTGTCAGTCTGATCATCTCGGCGATTCTCGTGGGGCTTGTGGTCTACACCTCCGTGCTCGAACGGATCCGCGAGATCGGCGTCCTGACCGCCCTGGGGGCCCGACAAGCGAACATCCGGGCCATTTTCCTGCTGGAGTCCGGTTTCACCGGTCTGATCAGCGGTGTCATCGGCGCCGTGCTGTCGGTGATGATTGCCATCGGTATCAACCGACTGTTCTCGAATTTCATCCAGGCCCCCCTCAATCTCATCACTGGTGGTTCGATCGACATCACCCTGCTGGAACCCTCCGTCCCGCTCATCGCATTAATCATCATCGGCGGCATGTTCTACGCGATGCTTGCCGGCATCCTCCCCGCCCACCTCGCCTCCAGGATGGACGCCATCCGGGCCTTGAGGAAGGAGTGAGAACATGATCAAGCTGCACGAAGTCCACAAGATCTATATGCAGGGGAAACGCGGTTTTCACGCCCTCAAAGACATCTCGCTCTATTTCGAGGCCGGAGAGACGGTCTTCGTACACGGCAAGAGCGGCTGCGGGAAAACGACGCTGCTCAACATCATCGGCGGCCTGGATCGCCCCTCAAGCGGGGATATGGTCATTGGCGATCGTCTCACCTCGAAGTTCAGAGAAAGCGAATGGGACTATTTCCGTAACCACAACATCGGTTTCATCTTCCAGCAGTTCAATCTCATCGAGCATCTTCCGATCCTCGAGAATGTCGCGCTGAACGCCAAGCTCGCGGGCGCGAATCACTCCCGGGCGAGCAAGATGGCCGAAGCGATGCTGCAAAAGGTCGGTCTCGGTGCGCACATCCATAAGAACCCGACGCAGCTTTCGGGCGGCGAACGTCAGCGTGTGGGCATCGCCCGGGCGCTGATCAACGATCCGGATATCATTCTCGCCGACGAACCGACCGGCAACCTCGACCGGAAGACCGGCCGGGAGATTATGGATCTGATCACGAAAGTCGGCCAGGATAAACTCGTCATCGTCGTGACCCACGACACGAGGCTGGCGAAAGCCTATGCCAGTCGGCTGATCCACCTGCGGGACGGTCGTGTCGAGAGCGACAGCGCGGAAAAAGACGCCCGGGTACGTATCTCGCTGCGACGTGAACGCCATCGGAAGTCGCTGGCGTTCAAAGAGGGGCTCCGCCTGGCCTGGTTCAATCTCCGCTCCCGTGTCTGGCGCAGCGGATTGATCTCTGCGGGATTGGCCCTGGGAATCCTGGGATTGATTCTCGTCAACTCCTTGTTCACAACCGTGCGAAACAGTCTTGAAGCCGAAGGCGAGACCTTGAGGGAGAACCCTGAACTCACCATCACACAGGCCGTCGACACCGATACCGACCCCGGGGATTTCCTCGACGCCATCCATGCTAGACACGAGTATTTCACGGACCTCTTCTTCACTCCCTATCAGAATCTGAGTATTCTGCGGAACGTGACCAGCGGTGCGGACTACCGAGACCCGCGGGTTGTCTCCGACCCCCTCGGCGCACCGCTGAGCGAGACGACACAAGCATCCTACGGATCGCTTCTGGGTGATGGGCGCCTGCCTGAGGCGGCTGATGAGTTTGCCATCCCGCTCTCAATGGCGGAATCCTTCTTCTATCGGGACGCGGATCTGGATAGTGAAGAACTCTGGGAGCGCCTTGAAGGAAACGAATATGAAGTGGCCACAACCTATCAATACAGCCCCGCGTCGATGCAGCAGGTCCGCGAGACCTGCCGGATTCAGGAGAACTGGGATGGATCCCCCGATAGTCTTCCGGAAGATTTCTTCGACGAGTTCGATCATGAGGGAGGCTTCGAGGAGCATCTGCAGACACTCGGTCCTTACCGGGACCAACCGCTTCAAGAAGACGACACCGCCTTTTTCTGCAACGACTATGAAGCTCTTCACTGGCAGTTGGACGAGAGCCTGCCCGAGGAAAGTGAAACGCTGACGCTCGTCGGCGTCTTCGAGGATCCGAGAATCGAGCGCGCTGTCTTCTACGGCAGCTTCCTCGAAAGCATCGGCAGCCACCCCCAGGGATACGCCCCGGATGAAGCGGGCGGTTCCACGCCGCAGTACAGCCTTCAGGCGATTGGATATCTCGCCGATGAACACGTTGATGAGAAGACCTCGATCATCCGCGCCATCGAGGATGACGGTTACCAAGTCCGGGAGACCACCCAGATTGCCTTTAATCCCTTCGGGGGCATCGCGGTGCTTTTCACCTATATCGCCCAGTTCCTCTTCAACGCCATTGTCGCGGTCGCGGTCGTCACGGCCGGGTTGATGTTGTTGATGATCCTCTACATCAGCGTTCTCGAGCGCACTCGGGAGATCGGCCTGATCCGGGCCATGGGCGGCACACGAAAGGACATCCGGCGCATATTCGCTGGCGAGACAACGATGATCGGCTTGAGTGCCGGTCTCATCAGCGTTGTGCTCAGCATCGTCTTCGTCCTCATCGCGAACACGTTGCTGCATGATTGGCTGCACGATCTGCTGAGCCGACAGTTCGGCGACATTCCTGAGGGTCCGCTGTTCAGCATCGATGGGGGATTGTTAGCCCTCGCCGTCTTCATCAGTATCCTTATCGCGGTCATCAGCGGCCTGATCCCTTCCGTCATCGCAAGCCGTAAACAACCGATCGAAGCGCTTCGAAACGACTAATGCTTACATAGACAGGACATCTGGAATTCATCAATACTAAAACTTTTGACCCGCACCTTCCGGACCTTCCCTGCAACGAGCATCTTGTCAAGATAAAGGAGGCCTCACTATGCACATCAAACAGCAAGTCAAGGGAGAGCGCACCGTCGCATTGATCGTCGACTACATCATCCTGCAAATCATACTGTTCATCCTTATGTTGCCAATAACGCTCTTGACTATCGGCGGGCAATATACGTTCATCACCATTGGCGTCGGGATGGATCCCGCCGGTGAAGACTTGATGTCTTTCGTTATCTTTACGTTGGTTGTCGCCGTAGTCAGTTTCATCGTCGGATTTATCTACTTTGCAATCGTGCCCTGGCGCATGAACGGCAGGACGTTAGGCAAGGCCCTGCTCAGTGTCAAGGTTATCGATGAATTCGGAGTGAACCCCTCACTGAAGACGCATGCTCTTCGTGCCATCGCCATCTGGGATTTATATATTGGTATCCCTGCAGCATTTCTCGCACTGGCAGGCTTTTGGGCCTATACGATTGTGTCCACACTGATCGGTTTTATCTGGTTCATCGTCATGCTGGTTGCTTTCATCATGATCATGGCCCGCGGGGACGAACGGGGTCTGCACGACTTGATTGCCGGAACCTATGTTGTGGATGTGCGCTATGAAGCGGACAAGGAACTTGTAGAAGCAGCTACAAAAGCCGGAGACTGGGCGGATATTGAAGGGCTTGAAGATGACGCGGATGATTTCATCGACGAAGACGAGGTTGAACAGGCCCGCACAAATGACGATCCCTGGGAAGACGATAAATAATCGTTCCATAAAAAGAAAAACGGACGGCGGTCACTTTGGACCGCCGTCCGTTATTATTCGTACCAGATGGTCATTCATCTGTTTCAAAGAGGCTGCTCAAGGGTTTGTCCTGGACGATGTTGAGTATGCCTTGGCCCAGAAGCGGGGCGACATCCAGTTGCACGATCTTTTCGCTACGCTTGTCCGGACCCAGCTCGATGGTGTTCGTACAGACAATTTCCTCAATCTCGCTCTCTTCAATCCGCTGCATCGCAGGGGGGGAGAGGACAGGATGTGTACACGCAGCATAGACTGCTTCGGCGCCCGCTTCCTTCAAAGCTTCCGAAGCGGTGGCAATCGTGCCTGCGGTGTCGATGAGGTCGTCGATGATAATGGCCGTGCGTCCTTTGACATCCCCGACGATGTTCATCACTTCGGACTCATTCGGTTTCGGCCGGCTTTTGTCGATGATGGCGATGGGGGCGTGCATGGCGTTCCCCATGCGACGCGCCCTCACGGCGCCGCCGTGGTCGGGCGAGACGATGACCAGGTCTTTATTGTTCAGCTCGCGACGGAAATAATCGACCAGAATCGGCATGCCGACGAAGTTGTCGATGGGGATGTCGAAGAAACCCTGAATCTGACCCGCATGCAAATCCATCGAAATGACGCGGCTAGCTCCAGCGACACTGAGCAGGTTCGCGACCAGCTTCGCGGAGATGGGTTGTCTCGAGGCGGACTTGCGGTCCTGGCGGGAGTAGCCGTAATACGGCATGACCACATTGACGCTTTGTGATGATGCCCGCTTCACAGCGTCGATCATGATCAGCAGTTCCATGAGGTTCTCGTTGACCGGGGGCTGGGTCGGCTGGATGATGAACACATGGTGTCCTCGAACAGTCTCCTCGATGTCTACGCTGATTTCCCCGTCGGCAAAACGATGCAGATCACAGCGACTCAGTTCGATGCCGGTGAAATTTGAGATGCGTTGTGCCAGTGAGCGGTTGGCATTCAAAGTGAAGAGCTTGACCTTCAGTCCGTTGATAGTTGCCATGGAATCCCTCCATACACATTCAAAAATATCTGTGCGTCCGTTGGGACACACAAAAGAAAATGCAACTCGGTGAGTTGCATTTGTCGTCGGCTATTCAGAAGCCTCCTCGGCTTCCGTGTCGGATTCTTCCTCCGTCTCCTCGGAGGCGTCTTCCTGCTCCTCGGTCTGTTCAGCTTGAGCTTTTTCTTCAGCTTCGCTTTCGAGAAGATTCTCGTACGCGCGGATGACGACACCCTCGATGTAATCCCGGGTCTCCTGGTTAATCGGATGTGCGACGTCCTTGAACTCACCGTTGGGCATCTTCCGGCTCGGCATCGCAACAAACAAGCCGTCCTTGCCGTCGATGACCCGGAGCTCATGGACGACGAAACACTCATCGATCGTGATGGCCGCAATGGCCTTCAACCTGTTGTCGCTTTCGAACTTCTTAATCCTGATGTCGGTAATTTCCATCTGTTTTCCACCCCACAAAGAGTATCTTTTCTTGTATTTTTAATTGTATCACACGGTTATAGGGTTTTCAAATAGTATTGTCATCTGCAGAACATGTGACAGCTCAGACAATCCGGGTCAGGGTGGTGGTGCCGTATACTTCAAGTTCTTTTTGAAGCTTTTTCAAGCGCCCGGTGTCCTTTGAGAGAATAAAATACGTCGGGCCGGATCCGCTCATCGAATACCCTTCAAGGTCCATCTGCTCCAAACGCTCTTTAAGGGGACGGACTTCCTCGTGACACTCGAGCGTGAACGGTTCAAGAGCATTGTGTAGCTCGCGAACCAGTAGATCGAAGTTGCAGTTGTAGATGGCGTTCGTCATCTTCGTGATCTTCACCGGTTCGACCCTTTCCATCGACAAGGTTTCATAGACCTTCCGCGTGCTGACCTGCACATCAGGAGTGATCAGCAGCGTGGGAAGCCGGAGTCGGCGGTCGAGAAACAAGAGTTTTTCACCCTTCCCCCTGGCGATACAGATTTTCTGATGGACGGCATAGGGAACATCGGCACCGAATTGCTCCCCGAAGTCCGCAAGCTCTTCACGGGAGTAGCCGATCTTGAAAAGGCGGTTCAATCCCCGGAGGGTGGCCCCACAATCCGCGCTGCCGCCGGCCAGACCGGCAGCGATGGGAATCCGCTTAGTAATACGGATCTCGACCCCGCTGTCGATTCCTCGTTTCTTTAGAAATTCCGAGGCGGCCCGGTAGGCGATGTTATCCTCCATGCGTTCGGTCACTGCTACGTCCGTCTCGACGATGATCTTTCCATCCTGACGTTTGCGGATCTCGACGGTGTCATGGAGCTTGAGAGGCGCCATGACCATCTCCAGTTCATGGTATTGATCTTCTCGTTTACCGAGAACATTCAGATACAGATTTATCTTCGCCAGGGCCTTCTCCTTGATGGTTCTACCCAAAACGGCCACCTCCTATACCCTATCGTTAATCAGCTGAAGAAGTATTCAACGAATGCGTCCGCCAACTTCTTCAAGTCTGTCGGGGATAAGCTTTCAGCACGGACCCGAGGATCCAGTCCCTGCTTCTGCAGAAAGTTCTGAAGCGAATCCTTGGGAATCGCATAACCCTTGTGAAGGTTGTTGAGCAGCGTCTTGCGACGCTGCTTGAAGCTGGTACGCACGAAATCGAAAAACGTTTCGAGTTCGGCTGGGACATGATCCGATCGGACATCGAGGTGGATGACACCGCTTTTGACCTCGGGTTTCGGTAGAAAGACATGTTGCGAAATAGAGAAGAGAAACTGCGGATCTGTCAGATGATGTATGATGACGCTGAGCGCGTTGTAATCTTTCGAACCTTTCTCAGCGGTGAGGCGTTTCGCAACTTCCAGTTGCAGTGTAAGGATATAACGGTCTATGTGGCGCGCCTCCTCCAGGGCTTTCATCAGGAAGGGCGTGGTGATGTAATAAGGAAGGTTCGCTACCACGACCACCTCTTCGAACGAGTTTAAAAGCTTCTCGAGATCGTCATCGAGACGGCGTTTCAGCACATCATCGACAATCAAGGTGAGTCGCGGGTGCTCTTCGAATTCATTCTGCAGCACCGAGGCTAAATCCCGGTCGACTTCATAGGCCAGGACATGGCCCGCCCTTTCAAGCAGATAGGTCGTCATGTTCCCCACGCCCGGTCCGATTTCAACAACCAGCGAGTCTGAGGTGATGTCCGCAGCATCGACAATCTTCCGGATGATTGCATCGTCGATGAGGAAATTCTGTCCTAATTTCTTCTTCAGTCTCAATCCGTGGCGGTCGATCAAGCTCCTCACACGATTGCGGGTCGCGCTCATGATTGGCCGCCTTTCGAACGTTGATTGCGAAAATAGGTGCGCCGACGTGGGTTGATCGCGATTCTGACAGCCTGTTGGAGGACACGGAAAGAAGCTTTACCTGTCATGCCGGCTTCACCATCGACCGTCCATCGGTAGGGACTGTCCGTGAGGATATTAACCTGATCGCTGGAAACTCGCTTGATGCCGGGCACTAGAGTCGGCGATAGCAGGAAGGCGATGGCGAAAAGCAAGTTGTTCAAAAACGGCACATGCCGAAAAAGCAGGATGTCGAGCTTGCCGTCATCGAGGACGGGGCGGTTGATGATGTTGAAGCCGGCGACACGCTTGGAGTTCACAAGCATCAACAACGAATAACGACCTTTTTCGACGCCGGCGGCGTGGTGTACTTCCGCGCGCACCTTTCTCAGGAAGAAGAACTGACGAATGCCGGAGACGATATAGGCAAGGTATCCAATCCGTTCTTTCAGTTTATCCGAAGTCGAATAACTGATGTGGACATAACTGCCGATGGCGGCCACATAGGTAAAATAACCGTTCTTTGTCTCCACAACATCCATATCGACCCTTGGCCCCTCGACAGCAAATCTTATGGCTTTTTCAAGCTGTTTGGGAAGTCCGAGGGATTTCGCCAGGTCGTTCGACGTTCCCGAGGGGAGCAGGCCAATCTCCGGGCGGAGTCCGCTGCGGAGTACGCCGTTGATGCATTCGTTGAAGGTACCGTCCCCGCCCGCGACCAGAAGCAGGGAGGGTTTTTCACGGGCTGCTTGTTCACACAGTTCACTGATGTGTCCTGGGTGTTCGCTGCGGCGCGCATCAACCTCATAGCCGTAGGCGGCGAGACGTTGTTTCACTGCCGGCAGGTTTGTTTCAAAGGGGCGTTTCCCGCTGACCGGGTTGTAGATGACTATGCACCTGTCCATCTATACCCTCTCCTTCCCCTTGCCTCCGAAACACGGGATATGCTAATGAAAAAGCCCGTCGACACGGACCTTCTCATTCCATCACACTCTGAGCCGCGGTGATGATGGCGGTGTTGTAGGCGTCTTCGGAGGAACAGCCCCGCGAAAGATCGTTGACGGGCTTGTTCAATCCCGCAAGGATGGGACCCATGGCTTCAAAACCGGCAAGACGCTGCACCATCTTGTAGCCGATGTTGCCTGAGTTCAGATCCGGGAAAATGAACGTATTGGCCTGTCCCGCAACGGGACTGTCGGGGAATTTCTTCTTCGCGACGCCCTCGACAAAGGCTGCATCAAACTGCATTTCACCGTCGATCGTGAATCCGCTGTCTTTCTTCTTTGCGAGTTTCACAGCTTTCCGGACTTTCTCGGCTTCTTCGGCATCCGCGCTTCCATTAGTCGAGAAAGAAAGCAGGGCGACCTTGGGGTCGATACCGAACATGCTGGCGGCCTTCGCTGCCTCGATGGAAAATTCGGCGAGGTCTTTCGACTCGGGACTGGGATTAATGGCACAGTCGCCCATGATATACTTTTCGTCATCACGGACCATCAGAAAATACCCGAATGTCTTCGAAAGGCCGGGTTTCATCTTGATAATCTGCAGGGCCGGGCGGACCGTATCACCCGTCGAGTGGGCGGCGCCGCTGACCAGACCTTCGGCATACCCCATGTAGACCATCATCGTTCCGAAGTAATTCGGTTTCTTGATTAGCTCTTCGGCCTGTTCGTAGGTGCACTTCCCCGCGCGGCGCTCAACGAGCGCCTGCACGAATGTGTTGTACAGGTCGCTTTCCTTTGGGTTGACCACCTGGAAATCCCCCGATGAAACATCGGTAGGAGTTTCGCTGAGCACGATGGGTTCGACGAGTCCTTCTGTGGATAACTGGGAGGCAGCCTGGACGATCCTTTCATCCGCACCTTCGGGGAAGACGATGCGAATCGCTTTGCCTTTGATCCTGGCTTTCAACGTATCAATGACTGACATTCTGATCACTCTCCTTTGTCAAGCCCATTTTAATACAATTGGAGCCATTTTACAATTGTTTTCAGGTGGTGCCCCGATAGGGTTCGTGTTAGAATAAGAAGAGGTGATCGACATGGCCGGCATTGACTCCGTCCTTTTCGACCTTGACGGCACGATTGTGGATTCCAATGAAATCATCATCCGCAGCTACGAACACACCTATGCCACGCATTTCCCCTGGGTGCGGTTCACCCGCAGCGGCATTATCGACACCATCGGCACCTCGCTGGAGACGACGTTCGCCAGCTGCACGGACGACCCGGAGCTTATCCAGGCGGCCATGGACACCTACATGTCCTACTACCGGGAGAATGAAAAAGCGCTCATCACGCTTTATCCAGAAACCCGGAAGACCCTTAAGGCCCTGAAGGACCGGGGAGTGGCCCTGGCGATCGTGACCACTAAGTTCAAGACATCCGCACAACCCAGCATCGAACATCTCGGTCTGGATGATTTCTTCGAGGTCGTCGTCGGCCTTGACGACGTGTCCAATCCCAAGCCGGACCCGGAAAGTGTGTTCCTGGCCCGATCCCGCTTAGAAGGGACGAATCGAAGTCTCATGGTGGGCGACAACCCAAGCGACGTGCTGGCTGGCAAACGCGCCGGCATCGAAAGCGCCGGTGTCTCATGGAGCATCAAGGGAGCAGCGGCCCTGGAAGCGGTCGATCCGGATTACATGCTCACGAGAATGTCCGACCTCATTCCCATCGTCGATGCTTCAGACGGTGGGAGCCCTAACCAAGTAAAGGAGGAATGAACATGGATTGCATCTTCTGCAAGATCATCGCGGGTGAGATCCCCTCGCACAAAGTTTATGAAGACGAGGAGACCTATGCATTTCTTGACATCACACAAGGAACGAAAGGCCACACCTTGATCGTCCCTAAACGACATGTCCGTAACATCCATGACATCGACGAAGCCACTGCGAAGACCGTATTCGCTCGTGTCCCGAAACTGGCGAACGCCTTGAAAAAAGCGTTCGACCCCATCGGAATCAACGTCATCAACAACAACGACAAGCCGCTTCAATCCGTCTTCCATTTCCACATCCACCTGATTCCCAGGTATGAGGATGATGGCATGGTGCTGCAAACAGAAGATAACCAGCAAGACCTTTCTGAAGCTGACTATCAAGCCGTGCGCGAGGCCATCGTCGATGCCCTTGATTAGTGAGCTCGGGAGGAATCTTTCCATAAAAAGGACGCCTGCAGGATATGCAGGCGTCCTTTTTGATAACTCCGTCAAATGGTTCAACCACGGAAATGGTCGGCCAGCGACTTGACCATGACGCCGGTCGCCCCAACCTTGTCCTCGAAAGCCGTCCCGGCAATATCCAGGTGGATCCAGGGCGTCTCCCCCACGAAGGTCTCAATGAACGCAGCCGCGAGACTGGCAGCCGCCGGACGGCCGCCACTGTTCTTGATGTCGGCGACCTTGCTTTTCAAGGTTTCATGGTGCGCTTCATCGACAGGGAGCCGCCAGATCTTCTCGCGGTTGTTTTCGGCCGTGCGACGGAAGGCCTCATAAAAGTCGTCATCGTTGGAGAACGCCCCGACGTGATGCTTTCCGAGCGCACCCACGACCGCGCCCGTGAGGGTCGCGACGTCGATGATCCGCTCGGCTCCACGCTCTTTAGCGAACCACACAGCATCCGCGAGGGGCAGCCTTCCTTCGGCATCCGTCGAGATAATCTCGATGGTCTTGCCGGCTGCACTTTTCAAAACATCGTCCGGCACGTGGGCATCGTCGCCGATCCGGTTGTCGGTCGCGGCCACGACAGCATCGACGTTCGTTTCGCGTCCGAGCCGTGCGATGGCTTCCATGGCGGCCAGCACGCTAGCCGCGCCGCCCATGTCCATCTTCATGCCCGGCATCCCCTGGACGCTTTTGAGGCTGTAGCCACCGGTATCGTACATGATCCCCTTGCCGACAAGAGCGGTCGGGGGCGTCCCGCCTCCGTTTCGATAAGCGACACGAATCAGCCTGGGCGGATGCTTGCTTCCGGCGTTGACCCCGAGGAAGGCGCCCATGCCGAGCTGTTCACACGCCTCTTTGTCCAGCACCTCGACCTCGACGTTCGCATAGGCGGTCAGTGACTCTGCGTATTCTGCGAGATCCGTCGCGTTGAGATGGCTGTAGGGGGTATTGATCAGGTCCCTGGCTTTGTTTATCGCTTCGCCATAGGCGGCGCCTTCTTCAACCTGAGCCGGGTCCGCCTCGCCCGGATAGTAGTAAAGGACGTCCGCTTCTTCGCTTTTGAACGTTGTGAACCGATAGCCCGCCCGGAAAAGCTGTTCGACCCAGTCGGCTTGATGGGACCGGGGCAGGGTATCGATCAAGGCGAGTACGCTGCCTTCGAGTGATTGAATGCTTTTGAAGGCATCCTTTCGCTTCTGTTCGTCGTCGAAGACCGACCGGGAAACGATGTGGACCTTGGGGCTTGCAAGCTTGCCAAGCGTGGGGACGCTCGTCACTGCCTCTTCAATCTCCGCTTCAATACCGAGTTGCTTTGCGAGGTTCCGATAGGTGCCGCTGTCGCCTTCGAAGACAAGCAGCGGTTTCTTTTCGGATTCGAGGTCGAAAGCCTTCTGTTCGATCATTCATCATCATCCTTTTTCAAGAGTTCGGTCCCCATATAAGGCTGCAGCGCTCTCGGCACGCTTACGGAGCCGTCCGACTGCTGGAAATTCTCGAGAATGGCCACGACGGTCCGGCCCACCGCGACGCCGGAGCCGTTGAGCGTGTGCAGATATTCAGGCTTGGCTTTCTTGTCTCTGCGGAAGCGGATGTTTCCGCGTCGCGCCTGGAAGGCCTCGGCGTTGGATACGCTGCTGATTTCGCGGTACGTATCAAAGGAAGGCAGATGTACCTCGATGTCGTAGGTCTTGGCCATCGAGAAACCCAGATCGCCGGAACAGATCTCGACTACCCGATAGGGAAGCTCGAGATCCTTGAGGATCGCCTCGCTATCGTTCAGCATCTTCTCAAGCTCTTCATAGGATGTCTCGGGCGTGGTGAACTTCAAGAGTTCGACCTTGTTGAACTGATGCTGGCGGATGATGCCGCGCGTATCGCGTCCGGCGCTGCCGGCTTCCTGGCGGAACGCGGTCGTGAACGCGACGTAGCGTCTTGGCAGGGTCTGCATGTCGAGAATCTCATCCCGGTGCAAATTGATACCCGGGACTTCGGCTGTCGGATTCAGATACAACCCTCGTTCATCAACCAGCTTGAAGGCGTCATCGGCGAACTTCGGCAGTTGTCCGGTCGCCGTCATCGATTGTTCATTGACGATGTAGGGCAGCAGCATCTCCTCATATCCGCCCTGATTGGCATGCCGGTCCATCATGAAGTTGATCAGCGCGCGCTCCAGTCGTGCTCCGAGACCCTTATAGACCACGAACCGCCCGGTCGCCACTTTCGAAGCGCGCTCGAAATCCAGGATGTCGAGCTGCTCACCGACCTCCCAGTGCGGTTTGGGCTCGAAAGTAAACGCAGGCTGTTCGCCGCCGCGCCGGATTTCGACGTTCTCGCTGTCGTCAACGCCCACCGGGATATCCGCATGCGGAAGGTTCGGGGTGTCCAGCAGGCGGTTCTCGATGTCGCGCTCGATGCGGTCGCGCTCGGCGTCAAGCTGCTTGATCTGCTCCTTGTCGCTCTCGACGGTTCGTATCAATTCCTCTGCGTCCTTTCCTTCACGCTTGTACTCCCCGATCTTGCGACTGAGCTCGTTGCGCCTCGCCTTGCGCTCCTCGATGTCCTGTATCAGGCTACGTCGCTTGGAATCCAGCGAGAGGAGCTCTCTGAGATGGCTGTAATTTTCCCCCCGTTTGTTCAATCGTTCAATCACCGTGTCGATGTTCTCCCGTACATACTTCAAATCCAGCATACAAATTCCTCCTGTTTCGGCGTCGGCTCTGCCGAGGCCCGTGTTTCAATTGAATAAAAAAAGCCCGTCCCAGCCAGGGACGGGCGTTATAACCCGCGTTGCCACCCTCATTGGCACATCTTGCGCCCACTTGGAAGGAAGGTAACGGTTCCTACCGGGAAGGTTCGCTTCCACTCCGGGGTGGATTTCACACACGGTTCCTACCGGATCTCAGCGCCTCCGGCTCTCTTTGAGGTTCGCTGTGCTACTTGTCCCCATCGTCGCTTTCAGGTTACTTTGAGTGTAGCAGAGTCCAGCCGGGTTGTCAATCGTCGTCCTGCGTCCCGTCTTCATCAAGAAGATCGAGCAGGGTCGTCGTTTCGATTTCTGACTGCACCGCTTGCGGCTTCTCCTCCGGTGTCGTTTCAGCCTCGTCGTCGGATGGATTCTCCTGGAAGGGGGCTTTTGTTTCCTCGATCCGGGTCGGAGCGGGTTCTTCGACCTCCTCGGTCTCTTCACCAGGAACCAATGCCAGCGAGGCGATGCGATGGCCCGCGTCAAGCTTCATCAGCCGGACGCCCTGTGTGGCCCGGGAGCTGCAGGAGATCTGAGCGACCGGCATGCGGATCATCGTTCCCTTATCGGAAAATAGAATGAGGTCCTCATGGCCGCAGACGCTGCGCAGGGCGACGAGCCGGCCGTTTTTCTCGGTGACATTGAGTGTCTTGACGCCTTTCCCGCCGCGGTTCTGTCTGCGATACTCGTTAACGACGGTCCGTTTCCCATAGCCGTGCTCCGTGGCAATCAGCACTTCAGTCGTCTCTTCGTCGACGGTCGCGGCGCCCACAACGGCGGCGCCTTCAGCCAGTTCGATGCCCCGGACGCCGCTCGCGACGCGGCCCATGGGACGGATGGAATTTTCGCTGAAACGGATCGCCTTGCCGTTCGAGGCGCCCAGCACGATATCTTTCGTGCCGTCAGTACGCTTCACATCCAGCAGCTCGTCGCCTTCGCGGAGGCTGATCGCACGGATGCCGGTGGAGCGGATGTTCTGGAAGGCGCGTACGGCCGTACGCTTGACGACGCCCCCGCGGGTGACGAACAGCAGATAGCTTTCATCGGCGAAGGAACCCATCGACGTGACAGCCTGCAGACGTTCATCCGTCTCGAATTCTATCAGATTGACGAGCGGGATGCCTTTCGATGTCCGTCCGAAGACCGGGATGCGATATCCTTTCAACCGGTACACGCTGCCCGTGTTGGTGAAGAAGAGCAGATATTCGTGCGTCGAGGTGTAGAGGATGTGCTCGACGGTGTCCTCCTCGTGCATGCGGATGCCGGTCATCCCTTTCCCGCCACGATTCTGACGCCGGTAGGTTTCGGCGTTCATGCGCTTGCAGTATCCGTCGCGGGTGATGGTGATGATAACGTCCTCCTCGGGGATGAGATCCTCATCCTCGAGGTCGAGATCCAGCGAGAGCGAGATCTCCGTGCGCCGCTCGCTTGCGAAACGCCTTTTGACTTCGAGCAGCTCCGCACGGATGACTTCCCGTTTCTTCTCCTCGCTGGCGAGAATCTGTTCGTATTCCGCAATGTCGGCGCGGAGTTGTCCGAGTTCGCCCTCGAGCTTTTCACGTTCCAGGCCGCTCAGCTTGCGCAAGCGCATCTCGAGGATGGCGCGGGCCTGCTCCTGGCTGAGCGAGAATTTCTCCATCAGTTGTCCCTCGGCGTCGTCATAGGCGTTCTTGATGACCTCGACGACTTCGTCGATGTTGCCGAGGGCCTTCAGCAGACCTTCGACGATGTGGGCCCGGGCGCGGGCCTTGGCAAGGTCGTGCTCGACGCGCTTGGTGAGAATCTCGACGCGGTGGTCAAGGTAGTGCCGGATGGTATCCTTCAGCGAGAGGACTTGCGGTTTGCGGTCGACCAGCGCGAGCATGTTGATGCCGAAGGAAGTCTGCAGGGGTGTGTGGCGGTAGAGGTTGTTCAGCACGACCTCGGCGTTGACGTCCCGTCGCAGCTCGATGATGATCTTGATGCCGTCGCGGTTGGATTCATCGCGAAGGTCGGTCACCCCTTCGATGCGCTTTTCCTTGGCAAGGTCGGCGATTTTCTCGATCAGGCGGGTCTTGTTGACCTGGTAGGGAATCTCCGTGACGGTGATGACATGTTTGCCGTTCTCGAGCGTCGTGATTTCACTCCGGGCGCGGACCTTGAAAGATCCGGTGCCGGTCGCGTAGGCTTGCCGTAGTCCTGAGAGGCCCATGACGAGGCCGCCGGTCGGGAAGTCCGGGCCCTTGATGTACTCCATCAGGTCGTCAAGGGGAATGTCCGCGTCGTCCATATAGGCCAGCACGCCGTCGATGACCTCTCCGAGATTGTGCGGGGGGATGTTGGTGGCCATGCCCACGGCGATGCCGGTCGAACCGTTCACAAGCAGGTTGGGGAAGCCGGAAGGAAGCACGACGGGCTCCTTTTCGGTGCCGTCGTAGTTCTCCTCGAAAGCGACCGTGCCCTTCCGGATATCCCGCAGCATCTCGACGGAGATCTTCTCCATCTTCGCTTCCGTGTAGCGCATCGCCGCCGCTCCGTCGCCGTCGATCGATCCGAAGTTCCCATGTCCGTCCACCAGTGTGTGACGATAGCTGAAGGGCTGGGCCATTCGCACCATAGCATCGTAGATAGCCGAATCGCCATGCGGGTGATATTTACCCATGACATCGCCGACGATACGGGCCGATTTCTTGTAGGCTTTCTCGGGGGTGATGCCGAGTTCGTCCATCCCGTAGAGGATGCGGCGGTGGACAGGCTTGAGCCCGTCACGCACATCCGGCAGCGCCCGTGAGACGATGACGCTCATCGCGTAGCTGAGGAAGGAGTTCTTCATTTCATTGGAGATGTTGATGTCGTTGATTCTATCAAAGGATGCTGGTTTCATCGCGTCCATAGTTTGATCGCTCCTATATGTCGAGATCTTTGACGTATGCGGCGTTCTCCTGGATGAAGCCCTTCCGCCGGGCGACGTCATCACCCATGAGCATGCTGAAGAGCTGGTCGGCTTCGAGGGCGTCCTCGAGGGAGACCTTGAGCAGGGTACGGTTCTCGGGGTTCATGGTGGTCTCCCACAATTGCTTGGGATTCATCTCCCCGAGTCCCTTGTAGCGCTGGATGTCGGCGCGTTTCGTAAGTTCGCGCTGGCGTGCCTCCATCTCTTCCTCTGTGAACGCATACTCGACGTTCTTGCCGATTTTCATCTTGTAAAGCGGCGGTTGGGCGATGTAGACGTATCCCCTCTCGATCAAGGGTTGCATGTGCCGGAAGAGGAACGTCAGCAACAACGTCCGGATATGGGCGCCATCGACATCGGCGTCCGTCATGATGACGATTTTGTGGTAGCGGATCAGATCCGGATTGAAGTCCTCGCCGATGCCGGTTCCGAAGGCTTGGATCATCGAGACAATTTCCTTGTTGGCGACGATCTTGTCCATGCGGGCCTTCTCGACGTTGAGCACTTTTCCACGCAAGGGGAGGATCGCCTGGAAGGCGGAATCCCTTCCCTGCTTGGCGCTGCCCCCGGCGCTGTCGCCCTCGACGATATAGAGCTCGGCCTTGGCGGGGTCCTTCTCCCGGCAGTCGGCAAGCTTGGAGGCGAAACCCAGCCCGTCGAGCGGACTTTTGCGTCGTGTGGCCTCCCGGGCCTTCTTGGCGGCCACGCGGGCCCGTGATGCCAGCAATGCCTTCTCGACAATCGTCTTTGCATCGCCGGGGTTTTCCAGAAGGTAGCGCTCGAGTCCTTCCGAGAGCACTTTCGAGACGACGCGCCGCACTTCGGTGTTGCCGAGTTTTCCCTTTGTCTGTCCTTCGAACTGCGGATCGGGATGTTTGACGCTGATGATGGCGGTCAGCCCTTCCCGGGTGTCCTCGCCGACGAGCGATTCGTCCTTGCGGAAGATCCCCTGCTCGCGTCCGTAGTTGTTGAGGATGCGTGTCAGAGTGGCCTTGAACCCCTCTTCGTGAGTGCCGCCCTCGATATTGTGAATGTTGTTGGTGAAGGGGAAGAGGTTCTGGGTGAAACCGTTGTTGTACTGCAGCGCGACTTCGACGTACACTTCCCCCTGCTGGCCCTCGGCGTAGATGACATTTTCGTGGAGCAGTTCCTTGTTCTTGTTCAGATATTCGACGTATTCACGGATGCCGCCCTCGTAGTGGTAGCTGACCGAGGGGCCGTCCGCGGTCCGCTCATCCGAGAGGCGGAAGGTAATGCCTTTGTTGAGGAAAGCCATCTGCTGGATGCGTAGCCGGAGAGTCTCGAAATCGTAGACAGTGCTTTCCACGAAGACATCCGGATCCGGCTTGAAGGTGATCTTCGTCCCGGTCTTGTTGGTCGGTCCGCGTTCTTCAAGCGGTGTCTGAGTGAGCCCTTTCTCGTATCGCTGGAAATATTCAGTCCCGTCCCGGTGGATTTCGACTTCGAACCACTCGGAAAGCGCGTTGACGACACTGGCGCCGACACCGTGCAGGCCGCCTGAGACTTTGTAGCTGTCGTTGTCGAACTTGCCGCCGGCATGAAGCGTCGTCATGATGGTCTCGACGGCCGGCTGGCCGCTTTTGGAATGGGTATCGACAGGAATGCCCCGACCATTGTCGGTTACCTCGACAATCTCACCCTCGAGAATGCGGGCCTCGATCTCGTCGGCATATCCGGCAAGCGCTTCATCGACAGCGTTGTCGACAATCTCCCACACCAGATGGTGCAGGCCGCGGGGGCCCGTTGAACCGATGAACATGCCGGGACGTTTCTTCACGGCCTCGAGGCCTTCTAAGATCTGGATGTTATTCGAATCGTAATTGCGGTGCTCATCCATAATTGGTCACTCCTTTGATGGTTGCCGCCTCCACTTCGAACACCCGGTAGCTTCCGAGCGCATCGAGGTGGATACCGGACAGGTCGGTCGCGGTGATGAAAATCTGCGTACCGCCTTCAAGACGGCCAAGCAGTTTTTTTTGTCGTTCCCGGTCGAGCTCGCTGAACACATCGTCAAGCAGTACGAGCGGCGGGTCCCGCTCTTCGGCAAGCAGATCCACGACCGCGAGCTTCAACGCCAGCGCGATGGTCCGGATCTGCCCTTGGGAGGCGATCTCACGCACCGGATGCTCCCCATAATAAAAACCGAGGTCGTCGCGATGAGGGCCGGTGGATGTCGACCCGCGCAGCAGGTCGTAGGCGCGACGCTCCCGGAGGAGCCGGGAATGCCCCCCCTCATCCACCGAGGGCTGATAGGCAATCCGGAAGTCGTCTTCCTCGGAAAGGGCTGGGTGGATGTCCCGTAGCTTCGCGGAGAGGCGTTCGACGAATGCGGCTCTAGCCCGGATGAGCTTCCGCCCGTAATGGGCCAGCTGTTCTCCTAACACATCGAGCAGCGCATCCTCGGTATCCGACGGTTTCAGCTGCTTCAGACGTTCGTTGCGCTCCTTGAGCAATTTCCGATACCGGCTGAGATGCCCCACATACAAACGGTCCAGCTGGGAGATCTCCACATCGAGGAATCCACGGCGTTCGGCGGGCCCGCCTTTGACTACCGAGAGATCCTCCGGGGCGAAGACAACGGTCCGCAGTCGACCGGCATAATCGCTCAACCGCGCTTGCTCGACGCCATTGACGCTCGCCTTCTTTCCCGCATGAGAGAGGACAAGTTCGAACGACTGGGGCCGTCCGCCCCTGCGGACACGCCCGTGCAAGCGGGCGAAATCGCTCCCCTGCTTGATAAGGGGCCCGTCGGTCTGGGTCTTGTAGGAACGCCCGAGCGAGAGCGTGTGGATACCTTCAAGAATACTGGTCTTGCCCTGGGCGTTGCCGCCGATGATAAGATTGATGGAGGGGTCTGGTTCCATTGTGAACGCATCGTAGCAGCGGAACTGATGGAGCTCGAGCCATTCAAGCATCGCTTTCGACCCGATAAGAACCGAGGCCGTCGACGTCCACCCGCATTCCCGGATAGAGTTTCCTGCCTCGGCGTCTCTCCTTGTTTCCATCCACCCGGACCAGTCCTTCTTGAAGGATTGCCTTCGCTTCTCCGCCGGTAGCGATGATGTTTGCATACTTCAAGAACTGTCCGAGCGTGATATGTTCCGTGTGTATGCGGACCGTCCGCATGTTGACCACTCTTTCTTATATATATAATAAACTATGTGTAATTATACACTAGAGGGCCTTGAAAAACAACCTCGCGACCAACAAAAAACCAGCGGCCCGGAGCCGCTGGTTGAGGGTTTGAAACGTATCGGACTTAGTCGGTCTTGACCGGGAGGATGAGCTGCAGCATCCCCTCGTCGAACTCGCCGGTGATGATGAACGGGCGGATCTCTCCGGTGAACTTCACCGTGACCTCACTGGAATTGAACACGCGGAGGGCTTCTAGCAGATATTTCGAACTGAAGGCGATTTTCAGCGGGGAGCCGACTATCTCATCGACCGGATGGATTTCTTCTCGCACACGACCGATTTCCGGTGAATTCGAGGAAATCTCGACCACGTTATCCTGGCGCACATCCAGTTTGACGATGGAGTTCTGTCCATCACGGCTCGAGAGGAGTCCGGCCCGTTCGACGGCAGTCATCAACTGCTCCTTGTTGAACTTGATCTGGATGGGAAATTCCTGCGGGATGAGCTTGTCCGTTTCGGGATAGTTCCCTTCAAGCAGCCTGGAGAGGAAGAGGACGTTGTTGTCCTTGAACAGCACGCGGTTCTGGTCGATATGCACCTCGACCGACTCCTGGTTGCTTTCGAGGATCTTGATCAGCTCTTCGAGGCTTCTGCCCGGAATGATGACATCTGTGGGGTCGTAGGATTCCGGTAGTGAAATGCGTTTCTGGCTTAATCGATAGCTATCCGTGGCTATAGCCTTGAGATCTTCGCCGTCTATGGCGACGTTCACCCCTGTGAGAATAGGCCGGTTCTCAAGGGAGGAGGTTGCGAAGGCGGTCTGCCGGATGATGCTCTTTAGCGTCCGGGCGTTGATTTCGAGCGGCGAATCGGTCTCCTTGAACTGGAGATTGGGATAATCCTCGAGGTCAAGCAGGTTGAGTGTGATATCCGAACGGTCCGCTTCAATCCGGAGGAGATTATCCTCTCCTTCCGTCATCGAGACCACTTGGCCATCGAGCTTGCGGACAATGTCGATGAAATATTTGCCGGGAACGAGAATAGAGCCGGTCTTCTCGATCTCCAGCGCATCGTCCTCGAGGGTGACGCGGATGGAGATATCCGAGTTGCTCGTCGTGATGACGAGTTCGTTGTCGCCGACATCGAGTCGGATGCCCTGAAGGGCCGGATTCGGCGTCTTCGTGGACAAAGCTTTCTGGGCGATCAACAGATGGTAGAGCAGTCTGTCTTTATTCACCTGGATGCGCATGCCATCACCTCTAGAATAGTTCTCTTTTATTTTGTTGGTTGTTGATAAGGGGGTGTGCAAAAGTGGAAAAAAGTCCATGCTTTACCCCATTGTAACACAAGGCAAGCGGTTTTTGTTGAAAAAATCAGGAGTTTTCTCCACATTTGTGCTTGAGTTTTTCGATATCGAGATGCACATCCCGGTCCATCTGTAGATCGTTGTCGATCTTCTCGACGGAATGCATGACAGTGGAATGGTCCCGGCCTGAGAAATAGCTGCCGATGCGTTTGTAGGGCAGGTCGTGGAGGGCTTTGATCAGATACATCGCCACCTGCCGGGGATAGAGGTATTGCCGGGAACGTTTTTTGCTGATCAGATCGCTTGTGGAGATGTTGTAGTAGTCGCTGACGATACTGAGGAGGTTGCGGATCTTGTCCCGGACTAGGTCCTTGTTGTTTCGTTTGGGCTTGATGAGGTTCTCAAGGGCTGCCTCGGTGTTCTTCATGGTGAACTCATGGTTGAATGCCGTACAGTAGAAAAGGACTCGTTTCAAGGCGCCTTCGAGTTCCCGGACATTGTTGTCGAAGACGCTGGCGATATATTCGATCACTTTTCTGGGGACCTGGGAGGCGTCGTAGGTTTCGGCCCGCAGTTTCTTCTCGAGGATTTTGATACGATGGTCGAGGTCCGGCCGGTTGATGTCGACCGTGACCCCCCATGAGAATCGCGAGGTCAACCGGGACATGATGTCTTTCAGGTCGCTGGCTTTGCGATCCGATGTGATGACGATCTGTTTTTGTTCGCTATGTAGCTGTTCAAAGAGTTTGAAGAATTCTTCCTGGGATTTTTCCTTCTTTGCGAGGAATTGAATGTCGTCGACCAGCAACACGTCAACGTTGCGGTAGAGATTGTTGAACTCGTGGTATTGTTTTTTGGAAGCGTAGCGGACGAAATCCTCGACGAACTGGTCGGCCTTGACATACAGCACACGCTTGTTGATGTCGCCTTCAAGAATGTAGTTGCCCACGCACTGCATCAAGTGGGTCTTGCCCAGTCCGACGTCCCCGAAGATATAAAGCGGGTTCGCGACAATCCCCGGCTGGTCGGAGACTTTGAGGGCTGATGTGTAGGCCAGGCGGTTGGAGTTGCCCACGACGAAATTGTTGAAAGTATATGAGGGGTTCAGGTTGGCTTTATGGTAGACTGCGCGGTAGTCTTCCGGATCTGGAGCGGTGCTGTCGAACTGCTTTTCCTGGTTCAGTTCCTGCTCCGCTTCTTCACGGGTCATGAGGCGATATTCGTAGCGTTCGTTCACGTAGGTTTCCAGCAGCCGGTTCATCCGTTTGAGGTAGAGAAGTTCAATGCGGCGCTTGACGAATTCATTCTCGACGATGAGATAGATGTAGTTGTTCTTGACTTTGAAAATGGAATCCACGGAATCGAAGATGTCTTCAAAGGTGTTGTTTTCTAGCTGTGATTGCATTTGGTCGCGGACCTCGTGCCAGATGTTCACATGCTCATCGATTTCGGTACGCTGCATGTTCTCACCTCCAACTGCTCTTTCATTCTACAATACAAAATTGGGAAAAAAAACAGAAAAATATCCGCAGAAAATGTGGAAAACTTTCCCGTTCCACAACGTTTCCCTCAACAGTGGGGAAACTCAGAAAAACCGCACAGTGCATATTTCGAAGCTTTTTCCTGATTTCCATAATCCCGGTTATTCACAAGTTGACATTTCCACATCAGCTGGTGGGGAAATGTCCTCTTGGTGCTCTTTACCGCTGTGGAAAACTTCTTTATTTTTACCCTGTCTTTACATAAGTCTGAAAAAGTCTGTTGACACCACGAGGGCGATTGGCTATAATCTATAAAGCGTGGTTTGAATAGTAGGAGGTGCTGAAAGTGAAGCGTACTTATCAGCCGAGTCGGCGCCGCCGTACCCGGAAACACGGGTTCCGCCAACGCGCCGCGACCAAAAAAGGACGCAAGGTACTATCCCGCAGACGAGCCAAAGGCCGGAAGCGCCTGAGCCCTTGACAAGCACATCGAGCAAAACCATATCTTTGTACCTGTGAACACCTGAAGAAGATATTTTTCAGGTGTTTTTTATTGACGTAGGGAGTGGGACCGTTGAAAAAGAAATACCGCGTGAAACGCTCCGATGAAATCAAAGCTTTGCTTGACGCTCAAAACGTCCGCAAAAATGCGTTTTTCAGCGTTTATACCAAAAAGAACAGCCTACCACATTTCCGTTACGCAATCAGTGTTCCGCAGAAGGCCGGGAAGGCTGTCGTGCGAAACAAGATCAAACGCCGGGTTCGACACATCATCGCCGATTGCGGCATCGAAAAGCCGGTCGACATCTTCATCATTGTTCGCCCCAAGGCTGCACAGGTTTCTTTCTCGGAACTGAAAACGCAGATTGAAAAGTTATTAAAAAAACACAAGCTCATATGAGGTGAAAACATGCGAAAGAACTGGATGAAACTGACTGGATTACTGTTGGTCGTCGTCCTCGTATTCGTCCTGAGCGGCTGCGACACCGATCATTACAACGAACCCATCGAAGCCGAAGGCGGCTTCAATTGGATGCAGGCGATCGTCACGTTCATCGCCGACTTGATCTACAACGTGAGCCAGCTATCCGGCGGACACTACATTGTCGGTCTGATGGTGATCACACTCGTCATCCGTGTTTTGGGATGGCCGATCTACTCAAAGAGCACCGCGATGAGCGCGAACATGCAGATCGCCCAGCCCGAGCTTGAAAAGCTCAAGGAGAAATACCAAGGCAAGAAGGATGAAGCTTCCCAGCGCCAGATGCAGCAGGAGATGATGCAGGTCTACCGTAAATACGGCATCAATCCCCTCGGGTGCTTGCTGCCTTTCCTGCAGATGCCGATCTTCATCGCCATGTACCAGGTCGTCCGTCGCATGCCCAGAGTCGACGCCGATGCCGGTCATACCGGCTACGCCGATCTGAACTATGAATTTTTCTTCATTGATTTCCAGGCGGCGGCGCCGGTCATGGACACCGGGTTCAATCTGGCCGACCACTGGGTCAACGTCCTGATGGCAGCCATCGTCGGCACGACGATGTTCTTCTATCAGAAATATGCCATGAAACGGCCCAGCTACCTTCAGAACAAGAAATACGAGACCCAGCAGCAAAAACAACAGCAGCAAACCATGCGCTACATGATGTTCTTCATGGTGTTCATGCTGACGATGATCTCCTTTACGAACCTCGGCATCGCCCTTTACTGGATTGTCGGTAACCTCTTCCAGTTCCTGCAGACCAAGATCAACCGCGACAAGATGTACAAGAAGTTTTTCGCGAACAGCGGGGAGAGTGCGTGACATGGCCGAACTCAAACGTGTCTCCTTTGAGGCGAGTACGAAGGATGAAGCCAGAGGGGTAGCCGAAGAAAGACTCCGGATTGGTCGGCGTTTCCTGCGTTTTGACTTCAATGAGAAGAAGAGCATGTTCGGGTTCAAGCGCCACTACGAAGTCACGGCCACAGTGGATGTCGATCCGGCAGAATACGGGCAGGAGATTCTTGAAAGACTTTTTCGTGACATGGAGATTGATGCACAGATCACCCGTGAACAACCGTCCGAGGAAGAACTTCACTACAACATTGAAACCGATGCGAATCCGGTACTCATCGGACGCGGCGGCAAAACCCTGGACAGTATTCAACTCTATCTCCGGAATCTGCTCAACGTCTTCGTCGACGACCGGTTGGTCGTGCTGGTTGACATCGGCGGCTACAAAGCCGAGCGCAAGCGTCAACTGGAAATCCTAGCTACCAAGACGGCCAAGGAGGTCGCCAAGACTGGAACCGAAGCCCGTTTGAAACCGATGAACGCCTACGAACGCCGCATCATCCACACAAAACTTGCGGACTGGCGGGATGTCTTCACGACTTCGGAGGGAGAGAAGGAAGAACGACATCTCGTCATCAAGCCGAAGAAGCGATGAGACTCATCGTAGGTCTTGGCAACCCCGGACGGAAATACGCCCGGACCCGTCACAACATCGGCTTTCTTTGCCTTGAGGCCTTCGCCTCACAGGAAGGTGTGAAGTTCAAGAAGAACAAGAAACTGCTCGGGCAGCTTGCTCAATACGCCGACGCCAAACTGCTCAAGCCGACGACGTTCATGAATCTTTCGGGGGACAGTATCCGAGCGGCTGTTGATTATTTTGACATCGACGCTGAAGAGGTGCTTGTCGTTCACGACGACCTCGATCTTGCCACCGGCGAACTCCGCCTCCGGTATAAAGGCGGCGCGGGCGGCCACAAGGGCCTTCGCTCCATCCTGACCAGTTTAGGGGTGGAGACCTTCAACCGGGTCCGCTTCGGCATTGGTCGTCCGGACGGCCTCGACCCCCGGGACTATGTGCTGAGCCGTTTCCACAAGGCTGAGGGGGATGCCGTCATCAACGGCATTGAGCGAACCAAGGAGATTATTCGTCGTTTCGCCGGAGGCGAGGATTTCCAAAAGCTGATGAACGAATACAACTGACCCCTTGAGGGTGCGCCCTCGCTCCGGAGGGGAAGCTTATGCAGCAAATACTCGAACGGGTGGCTGCTTCTAGCTACTTCAAGCGGCTGCTTTATGCATTGAAACAACGACATAGTGTCGAGATACCCCACGCCAACCGGGATTTGGCGCTTTTTCTCGTGAACGTGCTGAGCCGCGCGACCAAGCAGGATATCGTCGTCGTGACGCACAATCTCTATCATGCGCAACGGGCGTTCGATGCGTTGGAACGCAGCCATCAGGGCGATGTCACCTTCTTTCCACAGGACGAATTCCTCACGACGGACATGCTTGCGATGAGCGAGGAACTCAAGCTGCAGCGTCTGGAAACCCTGCATCGCCTGGTCAGGGAACAAGGTCCGCACATGGTTGTCACTCATACGACCGGTCTCATCAAGCCGATTCCTTCTCCCGTGCGATTCCAGCAGGCACTGCTTGACATCGCCAAAGGGGAGCGGATCGACCCAGAGAAGCTCTCCGGTCGGCTCATCGAACTGGGTTACAAGCGACAGCAGGCTGTGGAGAAAGTGGGCGATTTCACGCGTCGCGGCAGCATCCTCGATATCTTTCCGCAGGGGGCCCAACAGCCGCTCCGGCTGGATTTCTTCGATGATGAGGTTGAATCCATCCGCAGCTTCGATGTCGAATCCCAACGTTCAATCGAGCATCTTTCCCAGGTCCACATCCCGCCCAGGAGCGAACTGTTCTACAGCGAGGAAGAAAAGGCGAGTCTGCTTCAGAGCGTTGGAACCCGGCTTGAAAGCGGAGACTTCTCCGAGGAGACCCGCGAAAGAATACGCGGGGAGCTGGATGCGCTTGCGCTGCACGAGGACCTCGACCGCCTCGGCCGCTACCTCTCTTTCCTCGAGCCTTCGCCGGGAACACTCCCCGACTATCTTGAGGAACCGCTGCTGATTTTCATCGACCACGACCGGATCGAGGATGCCTATCAACACATCTATGAGGACCTTCAAGGCTGGATGGAGGAGACCGGGGACTATGCGGGCATCGGCTTTCAGTTCCTGAAAGATCTCTCCCGAGCCTATTCCAGCCAGCATCTTTCCATCAACCCGCTTCCTATGCGTGAAAAAGCGGAAGCCACGCTCCCCGTCAAGGTCAAGGAGACCATCCGCTACAACAACAACCTGCATTCGCTCATCAAGGACCTCCGCCGGAGGGATGCGGATGTCACGACTCTCATCACCTTGGCGGATGAGACCCGGCGCGACCGTCTTAGTGAAGCTTTCGAAGGAAGACTCCAGCACAAAATTCTCGGTGCCGACGATGCCCCCTTCGAGGGCGAAGTGAATCTGACCGTCGTCGACAATCCTTTCTCCTTCGAATGGTTCGATGAGCAGTTCATGCTCCTAAGTGAAGATACCATCTTCGAAAAGATTCCACAGAAGAAACGTTCAAAACGCGAGCGACTGTTCAAGGAAAGCGAACGTGTACGCTCGGTCAAGTCCCTCGAGAAGGGCGATTTCCTCGTGCACTACGACCACGGCATCGGCCGTTTCCTCGGTGTCGAGTCGGAACAAGTCGGCGAGCATGTCAACGACTACATCGTCATCGGATATCGAGGCGACGACAAGCTCTACATTCCTGTCGAGAACATCCATCTGATTCAGAAATATGCCGCCCGCGAGGGCGTCATCCCCAAAGTCAACAAGCTGGGCAGCGGCGAATGGGCGAAGACCAAGCGTCGCGTCCGGAAAAAAGCGAGCGACATTGCGGATCAGCTCGTCGAGCTCTACGCATCGAGAGAAAAGACAACCGGCCATGCCTTCAGCCGGGATACGGACCTGATGGATACCTTCGAGGCGGAGTTCATGCATGAAGAGACGCCTGACCAGCGCGAGGCCATCGAGGCCGTCAAGCGAGACATGGAGAGATCCACTCCCATGGACCGCCTGGTCTGCGGCGATGTCGGCTACGGCAAGACCGAGGTGGCCCTGCGGGCCGCATTCAAGGCCGTCCTCGACAACAAGCAGGTGGTCTATCTCGCCCCCACGACCATCCTTTCCCGGCAGCACTACTACACCTTCAAGGAGCGCCTTGAAAAGCACGGCGTCCATGTTGCATTGCTCAACCGCTTTGTCAGGCCAAGCAAGCAGAAAGCGTACCTAGAAGGCGTGCGCCAAGGGCGTGTGGATGTCATCATCGGCACCCACCGGCTGCTTTCGAAAGACATCGAATACCAGGACCTCGGACTCCTCATCGTCGATGAAGAGCAGCGTTTCGGCGTGGAGCACAAGGAGAAGATCAAACAGATGAAGCTACACATTGATGTCCTCTCGCTCTCGGCAACGCCGATTCCGCGGACGCTGCAGATGGCGATGACCGATGTCAAACAGATGAGCGTCATCGAGACACCGCCGGAGAATCGCTTCCCCGTGCAGACTTATGTACTCCGTCGGAGCGACAATGTCATCCGCGACGCCATCGAGCGCGAACTGGCGCGGGATGGACAGGTGTTCTATCTGCACAACCGGATAGAAACCATCGACGCCGTCACCAACCATCTCCGCTCCCTGCTCCCCGATGCCCGGATCGGCATCGCTCACGGACGGATGAACCGCCAACGTCTCGAGACCGTGATGCGCGACTTTCTTGATCATGCCTATGACGTGCTGGTCTCCACCACGATCATCGAGACCGGTATCGACATCCCGAACGCCAACACCCTGATTGTGCATGAGGCCGACCGTCTCGGCCTCGCCCAGCTCTATCAGATCCGCGGGCGGGTCGGACGCAGCAACCGGATCGCTTACAGCTATCTTATGTATGATCGGGACAAGAGATTGAATGAAGAAGCCGCGAAGCGCCTGCAGGCCATCAAGGAATTCACGGAGCTCGGCAGCGGATACAAGATCGCGCAGCGCGATTTGGCCATCCGTGGCGCCGGGGATTTACTCGGTACGGAACAGTCGGGCTTTATCGACACCGTCGGCATCGAGCTGTTCATGCAGATCCTCCGCGAAGAGATCGATAAGCGGAAAGAGCCGGATGCGGAGGAAGCGGACCAACATGTTGAGGATCAACAGGCGTCGAAGGGGGACGAACAAGAGCTCGAGGAGGCAGAGCGAAAACGCCGGCGCATCCGGCTTCCCGTGAGCAGCAACATCCCCCTCGAGTATGTCGGTGACGACGAAACCCGTATCGAGCTGCACCGACGCATCGCTACGTTGCAAAGCACTGCTTCACTGGAGAGGATGAAGGAGGAACTCGAAGATCGTTTCGGAGCAGTCCCTGAGACCGTTGAAGCCTATATGTACGAAAAACTCTACGAAAGACTGGCCATGGCCGTGGGTGTTGAAAGGGTCCGTGATACGGGTCGGGCGCTCATTTTGATCCTCACCCCGGAAGCAAGCCGGACCCTCCAGGGGGATGCGCTCTTTGAACAGGCGAACGCCCTCTCGCGCTACATCCAGCTTGCCTACAAGCAGGCCCGCATCCACATCACGCTCGAGAAAGCGAAGACGCCGCAGCCTGTGCACGCGACCTTCGTGAAGCTGCTTGAAAGCATCCATCAGGAACAATAAAAAAAGACCCCGACGCCTTGAAGAAAGCAGTCGGGGTCTTTCACGTCTCAAGGGATTACTCGACCTCGGAGATGATGATGCTCGTCACCAGCGTCAACCGCACGAAATAGAAATAGACGAGCGTGCCGAAGAAGAAATGGTGGATGGAGATAAGATCCCGCTCGGTGAAAAGCCGCTTGATGCGCTTGCGCAGATAAAAGCCGAAAATCACGATCGTCGCGAGCAGGGCGGCGGCCTCGAAGACGATGAAGACGATGCCGATTGCGCTTCCCACACCGAATCCGCCGCCGGCGAGCGTCGCCGAAAGCGCGAACGTGGTAGGAATCGCCGTAAGAACGAGCATGATGATAAGCAGTGTCAACGGGACCGCTTCAATGGTTGCGTGTCTGACGAGCGAACGCCCGAGCAGGAAGAAAATCAGCGGGTGGAAGATGTACGTGTAGAGATAGACGGCGGTCGCGACGTATTCTCCCCAGTCTTCCCCCGTCGCGAACCCATATACACCGACGGCGTAGAGGGCGAGCGCGATGACAATGGCGGCGATCGCGGTCGGGATGGCTTTGTTCATGGTTTCACTCCTCGTCTCCGAAAGAGCGGTGAAAGGGTCGGTTAACGGTATTATAACACAGCTCGCGCCATGAGGGCAGAGATTTTTGTACGCTCATGCGCGCAAGCAGTTTTTGAGTGCGGCCAATGCCTGGCGGTAGCTTCCGATTCCGTCGCCTTCAAAATGCTTGTGGCAGGCAGGACGGATGACGGAGTGGCTGCGGAAAGATTCCTCGCGTGTCTTGAGGTCGGTCAGGTGCACTTCAATGACCGGGAGGCTGATTGATAAGACGGCATCATAAAGGGAATAGCTGTAGTGTGTCAAGGCACCGGCATTGAGCACGACACCGTGAAAACCCGCATCCTCTGCTTGGTGAAGCCAGTCGATCAGGGTGCCTTCGTGGTTCGACTGCCGGATTTCGACGTCCAGACCGAACGCATCCGCGTCGGCTTGGATGGAACGAACGAGTTGTTGATAGTCTTCCGTTCCGTAGATTTCGACTTGACGATACCCCAGCATATTCAGATTCGGTCCGTTAATCACCAAAATGCGCATCTATAGCCTCCTTGAGACGCTCAAGCATGGTATTCTCATCCCAGGTGTCTTTGGTCACGATAAGGTCTGCATATTTTTGATACAGGACCTGCCGTTCCTCTTTAAGCGCCCGGAAGTCGTCGAGCGTCTTGACGAGCGGACGGTTTTCGAACGGTTCGGCATCGATGATGCGTTCGTCTAGGTCCAACAAGACGATAAGTCCGTTCTGTGACAAAGCCTGCATGGCTTGCTCATGGAGGATTGCGCCGCCCCCGGTCGCGATCAAACGTTCGTGCCCTTTGGCCAGTTCCAGCATGGTCGCGCGCTCCAGTCGGCGGAATTCAGCTTCGCTTCGGGTCTGGAAGATGTTTTCCACCGAAGCGCCGAGACGGCGCTCGATTTCAGAATCGACATCGATGGGGGCTTTGCCCAGCACATCGGCCAGCGCGAACGCGTAATGCGTCTTTCCCGATAAAGGCAGTCCGATGAGGACGATATTCGAGAGTTGGAAATGCCAATAACGCAGCCATTCCTGGTTTTCCGCTTCGGAAAGGGCATCGCCCGTGAACAGCCGGTGGCTCTTCACAGCCTGTCGCACGAGCATTTCCAAGCCGGGCACGACCTTCGCACCGGCTTGTTCGGCAGCTTGAAGAAAACGGGTCTTGAGCGGGTTGTAGACGACATCCAGGGCGTTTTTCAAACCGTGAACATGTGTGAAATCCACAGGGAGCATCTTCCGCAGTTCCGGCGTGGTGCCGACCGGCGTCGCATGGACGACACTCTGGTAGTAACCGTGAAAATCGGCAAGAGGCCGTTCACCCGCTTCGGGGTTGCGGGCGTAAATGGCCACGTCATCGATGCCGACCGTCTTGGCAGCAAGTTTCGCTGAACGCATGGTGGAGCCGTTTCCCAGTATCGCAAGTGGACCTTCGAAGGTGTATTTCTTGAAAATGTCGACGAGCGCGAGGTAGTCGGTGTTGTATCCGACGAGACGGCCAGCCTCTTTGACGATGGTGTTCAACGTCCGGGTTTCGCGGGCAGCTTCATCAAGCTGGTCCATATACTGTAGCAGGTCCGATTTATAAGGGTTCGTGACATTCAAGCCCTGAAAATCGAGCGTTCCGAGCAGATACCCCGGGTCCTCCGTCTCGAGCAGCCGATAGTCCGAGCGGGGTCGAAGGCGGTCGTGGATGCGCTTGGAGAAACTGTGGGAGAGGTCCTTGCCTAAGAGGCCGTACATGGCATCACTCCCGCTGGAGGTCTTTCGAAGTTTCGAGGATGCAGGCATAGACAGAGGCGACGGCCTCGCCATCAGGAACCGCACGAGCTTTACCGAGGATTTCCGATTCACGCTGTGCGTCGTAGAGTGGAAGGTCGCTACCGCGTTTCAAACGGCCGATACGACGGGATAATTCGAAGCGCTGAGAAAGCAGCGCCATCAACGTATCGTCGATGGCGTCGATTTGTTTGCGGGTTTCCTTCAGATCCATGAGACGCCCTCCCTTCGCATGAAGAGTTCCATCGTGGCGTAGGCAGCCAAAGCGTTGAGCACGTGGGCGGCACGGGGGACGATGCAGGCATCGTGACGTCCGGAAGTCGAGACCTCCCGGGGGCTTTTTTCGAAGAAATCGATCGAAGCCTGAGGCTTGCTGATTGAAGGTGTCGGCTTGAAGGCGGTCTCGAAAACAATGGGTCTGCCGTCGGTCAATCCGCCGAGGATGCCGCCCTGCCGGTTGCTTTTGAATGTGGGTTCGCCTTCGATGATCTCCATCTCGTCATTGCTTTCACTGCCTTTTACGTGCGTGAGTCGGAAGCCTTCACCGAAAGCAATCCCTTTGACCGCGGGCACGGAGAATACCAAGTGTGAAAGTAGGCTCTCGACGGAATCGAAAAAGGGTTCCCCGAGACCTGCCGGCAGACCTTCGATAATCGTTTCAGTCATGCCGCCGACACTATCGCCATCCGCCTGCGCCTGATGGATGGTTTCGAGGTATGCATCCCGGACCTCTTGTCCGCCAAGAACCGGGAAATGGCTCCGATAAAGGTCGGAGAGCATTCCAGAATATATTTTCTTTCCTCGGAGGGAGGGACTTTCTGTCTGGTGGATACGGACGATATGGGTCGCAATCCGCACCCCGCGTCGCTCGAGAATCGGATATAGGATGGCACCCAGGGCGACAATCGGAGCGGTGAGGCGACCGGAGAAATGGCCGCCGCCGCGATGGTCGTGGAAGGCCCCGTCGCGGACATAGGCGGGATAGTCCGCATGGCCGGGACGGATGATTCCTTGAGTATACTCCGATGCCTCGTGCGATTGATTCTTGATCAGCACCGTCAGCGGCGCACCGTTGGTATGATCGTCCTTCACACCGGAGAGCAGCCGAAAATCATCGGGTTCCCGACGGGCTGCGGAGTGTGCGGGGTCCGGTCGTCGTCGGGAGAGCGCCTCCTCGATGTCTTGACGATTGATAGGGAGGCCCGAGGGGAGGCCGTGTGCCGTCAGACCCACAGCCTCGCCATGACTTTCTCCGAACAGGGAGACTACCAGCCGTTCGCCAAAGACGCTCATGAACAGCTCTCCGCGCGTTCAAGTATTTCAAGCGCCCTGGAGAGGGGGACGTCCCGCACCTCGGTATCTCCCGGACGATACACCTCAATGAGCCGCAGATCGTCTTTTCCGGCTTTCTTGTCCTCTTTTATGAAATCTTCGATCGAGTTTTTGTCACAGGGAAGCGGGGTGTCGAAACCATAGGTGTCGAGAATCACTTTCAGCTTATCGTAGTAAGGTTTGTCCATCGCCATGAGGCGCATCCCCTCGGCGACACACTCACCGTGGAGGTAGGCGTAGTCGTTGGCCTGTTCAATCGCATGGCCGAACGTGTGACCGAAATTCAAAATGCGCCGGTCTTTTCTATCGTAGGGATCGGCTTCGACGAACTGCTTCTTCAGTTCGATCGCTCGCTGGATAAGCGAGACGTTCCTGTACCCGGGTGGTTTTTCGTAGATGCGTTCGAACAGACCGGCATCGGCAATCAGTGCGATTTTGATGATTTCCGCCATGCCATTGCGCAAGTGGCGTTCCGGCAGAGTGTTGAGTACGGAGGGATCGACGATGACGCGTTCCGGGTTGTAGAAGCTGCCGACGCTGTTTTTGGCATGGATGGTGTTCACGGCGAACTTGCCGCCGATGGCGGCATCGACCATCGCCACGAGCGTCGTCGGCAGAAGGGTGAGCTTTATGCCGCGTTTGTACGTCGAGGCGACGAATCCGGACAGGTCCCCGACCACCCCACCGCCCAGGGCGTAGATATGTGCATTCCTCGAGATGTTCGACGTCTGCAGATCCCGCACAATCCGTTCGAAAGTACGGATTGATTTCGAGCGTTCTCCGCTTTGCACGGTCACGATCTTGTCAATGTCCGCGCCGTGGAGGAAGGCTTCAATGTGTTCATCGGGGACTCCGCGGTCTGTAATCAGGATGGAATCTTCGGATTCCTCTGTCGGGACCCGGGCCAGCGAACCTTCTTCGATTTCGACAGTATATGGCTTGAGATGGCCCTTGATGTTTATCCGCATGGTACATCCCTCCTGAAGAATGTCAACGTGGCGCCTAGGCGTTCTAAGTCCTGAAAGAAGGCCGGATAGGATTTTTCGACCGTCTCTGCGTGGTTGATCCGCACTGGACGGTGTGCGGTAACGGCGGCACAGGCGGCCATCATCGCAATTCGGTGATCGTCTTGGGAATCGATCGAAACACCTCCGCCAAGCGGTTTCCCATCCCCTTCGATGACAATCCGCTCTTCGTGAAGCCTGATATCGGCCCCCAGGGTTTTCAGCGTTTCGACTATCGTCCGGGAACGGTCGGATTCCTTGTATTTGAGCCGGTGGATGCCGGTAAGCTGTGTTCGACCCGATGCGAAAGCGCCCAGCAACGCCAGGGCCGGAGTCAGGTCGGGACAGCTGTCGACATCGGCGGTGAATCCTTCGATGTCGGCATGGTTCGTGGCATATCCCGTCTCCGTGTGGACGATTTTCGTGTTGGTTTTCTTGAGGATGTCGATAATCCGGCCGTCGGCCTGATGAGAGTCAGCGGAAAGGTTTTCAACACTGATGCGCGGATTTCTAATGCCGCAGACGAGCAGCATGGCGGCGTGTGAGAAGTCTGATTCGACCCGGTACGTTTGCGGAGTGAACCGCTGCCCACCGGGAATCCTGAAGCCGTCTTGCTGCTCGAGCACGTCGATTCCGAACAGCTTGAGCACGTCGAGGGTCAACCGGATGTAGGACCAGGAAGCCGGACGGTCGATGGTGAGTATCGAGGGTTCATCCAGAAGGGGCAGGGCGAAGAGCAGGCCGCTTGCAAACTGCGAGCTGATGTCTCCCTTCAAGTGGAAACGGCCGGGTTTCAAGGCCGGCGAGACAAACCAGCGATTATCCTCGAAGCGTAGGGCGCCGGGGAAAAGGTTCTCATAGGTCGTCATCGGTCGCCTGCCGAGTGTGTCATCGACGATGAAGCTGCTCTTTTCACCATCCAGCATCGAAAGCGGAATGCAGAAGCGCAGCGTAGAAGCCGAGTCTCCGACATCGATCGGGAACCGGACACCTTTCGGCAGGCCCGAGCCGTTCACAATGAACGAATCATCCGCTTCCCTCAGTGTGCTTCCGAAAGCATCAAGGGCACGGAGGGTGGCTTCAATGTCCCTGCTTTTGTGGACCGGGCGGATGCAGCTTTCCCCCTCCGCTAAAGAGGCCGCAAGCAATGCGCGGTGCATCAGGCTTTTCGATGGAGGGACGGACAAAGCCCCCTCCAAGGAAGAGGGTTCAACGAGAACGTCGTACATGCAGGACCTCCTTCGACATCGTGCACGCTACTAGCATTATACACCATTGCGTCTGAATTCGATACATCCCGTCCATGGAAGCGTTTGTTTCAGACATTGAATTCAGCCTCTCAATGTGGGATAATAGTAAAAGAATAACGTTTTAACAGTCAGGAAAATCACAGGAGGTTTTCACATGGAAAACAAGGATTTACAAATTGCTCAGCAGGCGACGATGAAAGACATAGGTGAAATCGCCGCCGAACTGGGGCTCAAGGAGACGGACATCGAACGCTTCGGAAACCACAAGGCGAAAATTCGTCTCGATGTCATGGAGAAATTTGAAAAGAAAAAAGATGGCCGCGTCATTCTTGTCAGCGCCATCAATCCGACCCCTGCGGGAGAAGGAAAATCGACCACGACCGTAGGATTGGGACAAGCGTTCACAAAAATCGGCGAACAAGCTATCATCGCTTTACGGGAGCCTTCCCTCGGTCCCGCCATGGGTGTCAAGGGAGGCGCGGCCGGTGGCGGTCACGCCCAGGTTGTCCCCATGGAGGATATCAACCTCCATTTCACGGGGGATATCCATGCCGTGACCACCGCGACCAATGCCATCAGTGCGATGATTGACAACCATCTTCACCAGGGAAACGACTTAGGTATCGACCCCCGTCGGATTACATGGAAGCGGGGACTTGACATGAACGACCGTGCGCTCAGGCAGGTTACGGTCGGCCTTGGTGGCGTCGGCAACTCGGTTCCCCGCGAAGACGGTTTCAACATCACGGTCGCCTCGGAGATCATGGCCGTGCTCTGTCTCGCGCGTGACATCCACGATTTGAAAGCACGCACTCGTCGCATCGTCATTGGCTACACCTACGACCGCCGGCCCATCACTGTCGGTGATCTGGGCGCGGAGGGCGCCGTCACCCTTGTGCTCAAGGATGCGATCAAGCCGAACCTCGTGCAGACGCTCGAGAATACCCCGGCGTTGATGCACGGCGGTCCCTTCGCCAACATCGCGCACGGCGCAAACAGCATCATCGCCACCAACATGGCCCGCAAGCTCGCGGACTACGTCATCACCGAAGCCGGATTCGGCGCCGACCTCGGCGCGGAGAAGTTCATGAACATCAAATCCCGACAGGCCGGCTTCGACCCCAGCGCCGTCGTCCTCGTCGCAACCGTACGAGCCCTGAAGATGCACGGCGGCGTGAAGAAGGACGACCTCCGAGAGGAGAACGTCGATGCGCTTCGTCAGGGGATTGAAAACCTCGAGAAGCACATCGAGACCATCCAGGCCTTCAAGCTCCCCTACGTCATCGCTGTCAACCATTTCGTCCACGACACCGAGGCGGAGCTATCCGCACTTACCGGATGGCTCGAAGAGAACGGCCACACCTATTCCGTCTCGAAAGTCTGGGAGGAAGGCGGCGCCGGCGGCGTCGACCTCGCTCGCAAGGTGCTTGAGAAAGTCGAAGCTAATGATGGCTCCTTCACCCGCCTCTATCGCAACGAGGATTCCCTCGAAGACAAGATCCGCGCCATCGCCACCACTGTGTACGGCGCGAAGGACGTCGCGTTCTCCAAGAAGGCGAAGAACCAGCTCCGCCGCTACAAGCGCGAAGGCTGGGACGACCTTCAAGTCTGCATGGCGAAGACGCAGATGTCCCTCTCCGATGACCCCAAGGCTTATGGAAGGCCGCGGGATTTCGTCTTGAACGTCCGTGAACTCTCCCCTTCCCTGGGTGCCGGATTTATCGTCGCCATGACGGGGGATATGATGACCATGCCGGGACTGCCCAAGCGTCCGGCCGCCGTCGACATGGACATCGACGACGAGGGCAACGCCAAAGGTCTGTTCTAAAGGCGGGCCATATACGAAAGGAAGAGTGCGATGAGCGATTTTGAACGGTTCAAGGAATTGCAGAAACAGATGAAAGCCTATCAGCTAGCGCTTTCGGTGGCCTCCTGGGATTCGAACACGGAGGCGCCGAAAGCGTCTTTCCCTTACCGCTCGGAAATGCTCGGCCTGATCAGCGGCGAGCATTTCTCTTTGCAGACATCCGAGGAATACCGACGCATCGTCGATGAGCTCGACCGCAACCCTGACGAGTTGAACGACATTCAGAAAAAAGAAATCAAGGAAGCCAAGAAAAACCTCGACAAGATTGTGAAAATCCCGAAGAAGGACTACATCGAATTCACCCAGCTGGTGAACCTCTCCCAGAAAGAGTGGGAGACCGCCAAAGAGAAGAGCGATTTTTCAATCTTTCAGCCCTACCTCAAGAAAATCATTGAGATGAGGAAGCGCATGCTCGGCTATCGGGCCCCGGATACGCACCCATACGATGTCCTGCTCGACGATTTTGAAGAGGGGATGGACAGAGAACAGTACGATGCGTTCTTCCAGACTGTGAAAGATGAGCTCGTGCCGTTCACCAAAAAAGTACTTAAGCGCCGGGAGGACCCGCCCGCCTTCATGAACGCCCGATACGACCGTGATGAACAGAAAGCCTTCGTGGAATATCTGATGGGCGTCTTCGGCTTCGATTTCGACAAGGGGCTTTTAAAAGAGAGCGTCCATCCCTTCACCTGGGGGACGCATTCGAAGGATGTGCGCTTCACCGTCCGCTATCTCGAGGATTATCTGTTCTCCTCCATCTTCGCTGCCATCCACGAACTCGGACACGCCCTCTATGAACAGCAGATCGATGAGATGTTCGACATGACCAACCTCAACGGCGGCGCGTCGAAGGGCATCCATGAATCGCAGTCCCGTTTCTATGAAAACATGATCGGTCGCAGCCGGGCGTTCTGGGAGGCTCACCTTCCCGCCCTCAAACAGCGCTTCGGAAAGCAGCTAAAGGACGTTGATGTGGAGACGTTCTATCGCGCCGTCAACCATGTGGATGAATCCTTCATCCGCGTCGAGGCGGATGAGCTGACCTATCCGTTGCACATCCTTCTGCGCTATGAGATCGAGCGCGACATCTTCGAGGACCGTGTCAGCGTCGACGAGCTTCCCGACCTGTGGAACCGGAAGATGAAAGAATACCTCAACATCGATGTCGAACGAGACAGCGACGGCATTCTGCAGGATGTCCACTGGAGCACCGGCATGTTCGGCTACTTCCCCACCTACGCCCTTGGCAGTGCCTATGCCGCACAGATCTACTACACCATCCGCAAGGAGATCGATTTCGACCGCCTGATCCGCGAGGACAACCTACAAGAGATCAACGACTGGCTGAGGGAGAAGATTCATTGCTTCGGCTCCAGCATTGGCCCGGGGGAGATTCTCGAGCGGGTCACGGGTGAAAGCTTCAATCCATCCTATTATGTCCGTTATCTCAAGGAAAAATACGGCGAGCTGTTCCTCGGAGGTGAGAGTGAATGATTGATGGCTATCACGAGACGTTCTATCAAGACGGGGAAAAGTTGTTGAAACAGCTTCCCAAGGGCGTGTTCATCACGGTCCGTGACCGCAGGGGCGAGACCAATACGATGACGATTGCCTGGGGGCACATCGGCGTGATCTGGGGACGTCCCACCTTCATCGCCTATGTACGCTATTCGCGGCACACCTACGACCTTCTGCTCAACGCGGATGATTACACCATCAACGTCCCCGCCTACGGCACGCTGAAACAAGCCCTGAAAGTGGCCGGAACCGAATCCGGCCGGGACATCGACAAGTTCAAGACGGCCAATCTGACCCTCCGGGAAGCGAACAAAGTGAACAGTCCCATCATCGCGGACTGCGAACTTCACTACGAGTGCCGGATGATCTATCGGCAGACGCAGGAACCCGCGTTGATAGATGAACGCATCAAGGAACGCTACTACCCCCAGCATGACACCCACATCATGTTTTTCGGGGAGATCGTGGATTCGTATCGACTGAAAGGAGAGAACCATGGCTGAAATCATTGATGGCAAGCAACTCTCGAAACAGATCCGACACAATGTCGGCGAGCGTGTCGCCGAAATCAAGGAAAGCTACGGAAAAGTACCGCACCTCGTCGTAGTCATCGTCGGCGACAATCCCGCCTCGCTTTCCTACGTGAAGCGCAAGAAACGGGACAGCGAACGCGCGGGGATGAAAAGCACGATTATCCATAAGGAGGCATCGATCAGCGAGGAGGAACTGCTGGAGATCGTCCGTGAACTCAACGAGGACCCGGATGTCCACGGCCTGCTTGTCCAGCTTCCCCTGCCCTCTCACATGGATTCGGACAAGGTCATCGAGACTATCCGCAAGGAGAAAGACGTCGATGGGTTCCATCCGCTGAACATCGCGGCGGTACACACCGGTGCCAAAGGTATTCTGCCGGCAACCCCCAAGGGTGTGCTGTCCATGCTCAAGGGACTGGATGTGGACCTTGTCGGCAAGGAGGCTTTCGTCATCGGCACCAGCAACATCGCCGGCAAGCCCATCGGGATGCTTCTGCTTGAAGAGAAGTGCACCGTCACCTATGCCCACTCCAAGACCCGGGATCTGAAACCGCACGCCCGTCATGCGGATATCATTGTCTCCGCCGCCGGGGTCGTGAACCTGGTCACCGCGGACATGGTCAAGGAAGGCTGCATCGTCATCGATGTCGGCATCAACCGCGTCGAGGGGAAACTGGTCGGCGATGTCGACTTCGAGGGCGTCAAGGAGAAAGCCTCCTACATCACCCCCGTCCCCGGAGGAGTCGGTCCGATGACCATCGCCAGCTTACTCGAGAACACGCTTGAATGCTTCGAACATCTTGAAGGAATCGAATAACGCAGATCCGAGGGAGGGTCCGGCATGCGCATACTGAAATACCTGGTTTCACTCTTCACGCCGGTGTTCCTCATCGCCCTTTTCGCCTCCCTTTTGACCACATATCCCTATCTTGCGCTTCATGAAGGTCTGCATGCGGAGCACGACGAAGTGGATTTCGATTACAGCTATTTCAACCGCAACATCACCGCCTACATGAACTATCTCAGTGACGACCTTGAATTCGGGGCCTATCCCGGGGACGAGGAGCCGGTGATGAACGAGAACGAGATTCTGCACATGCAGGATGTCCGCACGGTCTACACCGGCATACGGGTCCTTGGCCTGGCGGGGGCCCTCATCGTGGCAGCTTCGCTCACGCTCATGGCCAGGAAGACGCCTCGGCTCCTTTATGAGACGCTGCGCGACATCTATTATGTACCGCTTTTCTTCACACTCTTCGTCGGGGCCTGGATGGTGGTCGATTTCGGCTCGTTCTTCCATTATTTCCACGTGCTGCTTTTCGATCTGCCTTTCGATGATCCCGCCCCGTGGACCTGCGGACCCGACGATGTCATGTGCCGTTTCGTGCCCGGATCTTTCTGGTTCATCAGCGGTCTGATTGTACTCGCGCTTCTAGCCGCCAGCATCGTCGCCATCATGTGGGTGAACCAGCGTTACATCAAGCCACGGATACTCGCGAAGGAGGATACAAATGGAAAAATTGAAGAAACAGGACCCTGAACTCCATGCCGCCATGGAAGAGGAAAAGGAACGCCAGGAACGACATCTCGAGCTCATCGCTAGCGAGAACTTCGTCTCCGAGGCCATACTCGAGGTCGATGGAAGCATACTGACGAACAAGTACGCCGAAGGGTATCCCGGTCGCCGCTACTATGGCGGCTGCAAGCATGTCGATACCGCAGAAAACCTCGCTAGGAAACGGGCGAAGGAACTCTTCGACGTCCGTTACGCCAACGTCCAGCCCCATTCGGGCTCGACCGCCAACATGGCCGCCTATCGCGCCCTGCTCGAACACGGGGACCACGTGCTCGGCATGAGCTTGGACCATGGCGGGCATCTGACACACGGACATCCGCTCAATTTCAGTGGTATCGACTATACGTTCCACAGCTACGGGGTCGACCCGAAGACGGAACGCATCGATTACGAAAGCGTGCTCAAGCAGGCCAGGGAGATCAAGCCCAAGCTCATCGTCGCCGGCGCGAGCGCCTATTCACGGGAAATCGATTTTGCACGGTTCCGCCAGATCGCAGATGAGGTCGGCGCCTATCTGATGGTCGATATGGCCCACATCGCCGGTCTTGTGGCTGCCGGACTCCACAACAACCCCTGCGATCATGCACACGTCGTCACGTCGACCACGCACAAGACGCTGCGCGGACCTCGTGGCGGTATAGTGCTGACTAACGACAAGGAGCTCTACAAGGCGATCAACCGCGTCGTCTTCCCCGGCATCCAGGGCGGGCCTTTGATGCACATCATCGCCGCCAAGGCCGCCGCCTTCCAAGAGGCGCTCTCAAGCGAGTTCAAGGACTATCAGCGCCGCGTCGTCGAGAATGCCCGGGCGTTCGCGGATGAGCTGATGAAGCTCGGGTTCAAGGTGGTCAGTGAAGGAACCGACAACCATCTCGTCCTCGTCGAGGTCAAGTCCCTCACAGGCCTGACGGGCAAGGACGCGGAGGAAGTGCTCGAGAGCGTCCACATCACCTGCAACAAAAACACGGTGCCCAACGACACCGAGAAACCCTTTGTCACGAGCGGTATCCGCCTGGGCACGCCGGCGCTCACCACACGGGGGTTCACCAAGGATGCGATGCGGGCGGTGGCGCGGTTGATCCGCGACACACTCCTGCATCCCGAGGACGAAGCGACTCTCGAGGATGTCCGCGACCGTGTCCGCACGTTGACGGAGACCTATCCGCTCTACCGATGAAAAAAGGCCACCCGGTGGCCTTTTCTATTGCTCAGCGGTTCCGCTGCGTGGCATCGATGAGACGGCGGATATCCTTGGCGTTGAACTGGTACTGCGTGCGGCAGAAGTGGCACACGGTCTCGATGTGGCCGTCTTCTTCGAGCAGTTTCTTCAGTTGCTGCTTCCCGAGCGAGATCAGTCCGCGTTCAAAGTTTTCGCGGTTGCAGTTGCACGTATAGGAAAGGCGCATCGTGTGAAGCAGCTGATGGTCATCATCGGCGATGGCCTGGATGATGGCTTCCGGCGAATGGCCGTCCCTGAGCAGCTCCGTGATTTCGGGTAGACTTGACAGGCGGTTCTCGATACGCTGGATTGTCTCCTCGGGACAGCCGGGCATCCGCTGCAGGATGAACCCGCCGGCATGCTGGATGTCGTTTTCGGTTCCGACTTCGACACCGATCGCGACGGCGGAAGGAATTTGTTCGCTGGCCGTGAAATAGTAGGCGAAATCCTCGGCAATCTCTCCGCTTTGGATCTTGATGCTGCTGGTGAAGATGTCCCGGACTTTCAAGTCCTTCGTGACATGCATCTCGCCGTTGCCCACCGCCTGGGCGATCGGCAGCTTGTCCTTCCCCTGCATGAAGACATGCGGGTTGCCGACATAGCCGCGGACCTCGCCACTGGCGTTGGTGGTGGCGACCATGCCCTCTAGAGGTCCGTCTCCCTGGATGCGAAGGGTCAGCTCGTTGCCCTCTTCATACATCGCGCCCATGATGACGCTTCCGGTGAGGAGTCTGCCCAGGGCCACGCTGGCCGTCGGCCACAGGTCATGGATTTTCTGCGCCTCGTAGACCAGGCCGGTCGTGCGGGCGGCGTAGAGGCGCACAGTCCCCCCGAACGCGTAGGCTTTTGCCAAATAGTCTTCCATAGTATCACCTTTTGTTATTATAGCACGCGGATATAAAAAATGGAAAAGGTTGAACAACCGCCCTTTCCGTGCGAAAATAGCTTAAGAGGAGGAAATGTATCCATGGACATAGCCAAACACCTTGCAGCACACCCTGTCGTTGTCGCTCCGATGGCGGGGGTTACGGACAAAGCCTATCGACAGATCCTCGCTTCCTTCAGCAAAGGCTTGCTCTACACGGAGATGGTCAGCGACAAGGGCCTGCAGTATCGCAACGACCGCACTCTGGAGATGCTCAAGGTCGATAAGGAAGAAGGGAACGTCGTCCTTCAGCTATTCGGCTCGGACCCGAAGGCGATGGGTGAAGCGGCTCGTCTAGCGTGCAGCCGTAGCCGGGCCGTGGTTTTGGATTTGAACATGGGCTGCCCTGTGGAGAAAGTCGTCCGAAAGAACGGCGGCGCCGCATTGATGCGTGATAAGGAGACAGCCAGGAAAGTGCTGAGGGCGCTCGTCGAGAACGCTGATCGACCGGTGACGGTGAAGATGCGCTCCGGATGGGATTTTGACTCCATCAACGCGCCAGAGATTGCGCGGATCGCCGAGGAAGAGGGAGCGGCCGCTGTCGCTGTCCATGGGCGCACAAGAAGCCAGATGTACCGCGGGACGACCGATCATGGCGTCATCCGGGAAGTCGTCCGCGCCGTGGGTATTCCTGTGATCGGTAACGGCGACATCCAGTCTCCCGAGGACGCCAGGCGCATGATTGAGAACACGGGCGTAGAAGCTGTCATGGTCGGTCGTGCGCTGTGGGGCGATCCCTGGCTCCTTGGCCGGATTGATGCTTATCTGCGGGGCAGCAAGCCACCGCCACCGCCCGCTTTAGAAGCGCGTCTCGCGCTCATCAAGCGCCACGCGCAGCTTCTATCGAAGGAAAAAGGCGAGAACGTCGCCGTCCGCGAAATGCGGGCGCACGTCCCCCGGTATTTCAAAGGCCAGCCCGGGAGCGCGCCTTATAAAAGGCACATGAACCGCATCGAGACCCTTGCGGAACTCGATGAGTTGCTCAAAGCCTACCAGAGGGGCAACCCTCCAGGCTCGTGAAAAAAGCCCTCACGGGCTTTTTTATTCTGGGCGAAGCTCATAGGGACGAAGGTCTTCACGAAGCGGCTTCGATACCCGCGCACGAATGCGGACTGTATTGTTTTCATACTCCTTATCGAGAATCTCCGCGTACTCGTTGAGCATGTGTACAATCTCACCTTTGTCCTGGGGAATGGAATAGACGATGACGGCATCGTCCCTGAAGAGCATCTCGTTGATGGTTTCGACGAGCGTGTCGAGGTTGGTGCCGTCCTTGAGGGAGACTTTGATGGCGGGTTGGAAATTTGGCGGCAGCACGGCGTTGTTTAGGTCGATTTTGTTGAAGACATAAAGCGTCTCGACATCCTCGACGCCGATTTCTTCCAATACCTTTTCGGTCGTCTGGACCTGATCGAGGTAGTAAGGGTGCGAGAAATCGACGACATGCAGGAGAAGGTCGGCCTCGCTGATCTCTTCAAGCGTCGCTTTGAAGGATTCAACAAGTTCGTGGGGGAGCTTGCTGATGAAGCCGATGGTGTCCGTGAGCGTGAACGGCTTGCGTTCCTTGAAACGTATCTGACGCGTCGCGGTTTCAAGTGTGGCGAAAAGCCGGTCCTCGACAGCGACGCTCTTATTCTCCGGGCCGTGCTTGGACTGTTTCAACAACGCGTTCATGAGCGTCGACTTGCCGGCGTTCGTATAACCGACGATGGCGACGTTCTTGATCGGAGAGAGTTTCCGGCGACGGCGGTTGCTTTTGCGGGTGCGGGTGATGTTCTTGAGCTGATGCTCTAGGTTGTTGATGTCACGGTCGATCTTGCGGCGGTCGAGCTCAAGTTTTTTCTCGCCCGGACCCCTCTGGCCGATGCCGCCTTGCTGCTGGGCGAAGGATGTCCGCATCGAGGTGAGTCTCGGTTTCAGATATTTTAGCTGCGCAATCTCCACCTGCAGCATCGCTTCCTTGGTCTTGGCGCGTTTGGCGAATGTTTCAAGAATCAGCAACGTCCGGTCGATGATTGCAACGTTGAGGACTTCCTCGAGGTTTCGAATCTGGGTGTTCGTCAGCTCTTCATCGAAGATGACGTAGTCGATCGATTCCTCTTCGAGTAGGGCTCGCATCTCTTCAAGCTTGCCGGTGCCGACTTTGTAGGCCGGCGTGATCTGCTCGGAAGACTGGGTGAAGGTACGGATGACATCAATCCCCAGAGAGCCGGCCAGGTTCTTGAGCTCTTCGAGACTGTATCGAAGGGAGTCTTTCTTCACGTGTCGTCGGAAACCGACTGCATAGGCTTTTCTCAAACCGATCACCTCATCTTTAGTGTAACACGATTTGCAGAAGGCACAAAAAAAGGCGCGAGGCGCCTTTTTACAATCCGCATTTAAGCTGTGCATTGCAGTTGGTGCAGGTGTGGCATCCGCCGAGGTCCTTGACAGTGCCTTCAAGGCAGACAGGACAGAGGTCGCCGACTTCGACGCCGATGTTGCGGTCCTGTCGGTCCGCCCGCTGTCCGGGGATTTTCGGGTCTTTCTTCTTCGGTTCGGGTTCTTCCTCGACATCCAGTCCGAGGTCCTGGATATCGACCTGCTTGCCTCCTTGCCTGTCATCCTTCTTGAGCGTGAGGACCTGGGCGTCGCGAGACCCGTCGACATAGACGGTTCCACCTTTTGCGCCGCAATGATAGAGCCGGCGGTAGATCTGTTCAACTTCTTCGACGCTATAGCCCTTCGGGGCGTTGACCGTCTTCGAGATGGAGGAATCGACCCAGCGCTGGATGGTGCATTGGACCTTGACGTGCTCTTCAGGGGAGAGGTCCATCGCGCTGCGGAAGGTGTCCGGCAGGGTGTCCTTCGTGTAGCCGGGATAGGCTTCAAGGTAATCCTCGACGATTTTTGCGTTGACTTCTATGAATTTGCCCAGACGGCCGCTGCGGAAATAGCTGAAGGCGAAATAGGGCTCAAGGCCTGTCGAGACGCCGACCATGGTGCCGGTCGACCCCGTCGGTGCGATGGTGAGCAGATGGGAATTGCGGATCCCATGCTTGCGGACGCCCTCCCGGATGGATTCGGGCATGGTCTGCATGTAGCCGCTGTTGATGAAGCGTTCGCGGTCGCCTTCTGTTTCGAGGAAGGGGAACGGCCCCTTCTCTTTGGCCAGCTCGATGCTGGCTTCATAGGCTTTTGTGGCGATGAAGCGGAACAGCTTGTCGATGAAGGCGATGCCGTCGTCGGCGCCGTATCGGCGGTTGCACCAGATGAGCAGATCGTGCAGCCCCATCACACCTAGGCCGATGCGGCGTTCCCCAAGGGCCTGGTTGCGGTTCTCCTCAAGGAAATAGTGTGTCTTGTCGATCACGTTGTCGAGCAGACGGACAGCCCGGGAGACCGTACGTCCGAGCTTCTCGTAGTCGACGTCCTTGTTCTTCTGATCGACCATGTTGGCAAGGTTGATCGCGGAGAGGTTGCACACGGAGTAGGGAGCGAGCGGCTGCTCTCCGCAAGGGTTGGTGCAGACGACTTTCTGGCCGTAGCCGATGGCGTTCGTCTTGTTGTTGGCGTTGTCGATGAAGAAGATGCCGGGCTCCGCGGAATAGGTCGCACAGATGTTGATGAGATTCCACAGGTCTTTTGCGCGGACTTTGTAGTGGACTTTGGTCTTGTAGCCCATCGCTTCCCACTCCCGGACGTCTCCGACCTTTGACCAGAGCCGGTCGTAGTCCGCTTTCTCCTGCCCTTCATAGCTGTCGACGTCCGGGAAGCGCAGTTCATGAACCTCATCGTTCTCTAATGCCCGCATGAAATCGTCGGTGATGGCGACCGAAATGTTGGCGCCGCTGAGGAAGTCCTCGTCCTCGATTTCATAATGACCGCCTTTGTTCAAGCGTTCGAACGCCTTGTCGACGATTTGTTTCGAGAACTCATCAGGGTTCTGACGTGCGCGCTCGAGAATGTATTCGTTGATTTCCGCCTCTTCTTCGCTGAGGGGGATGAATTTCAGTTTCTTCTGTGCCGTGTCGCGAATGAGAGGGTCCTCGATGGTTTCGCTTAGAAACTGCAGGATTTTCGGGTTCTGCATTTTCGAGACGATGAACTCAATGATGTCGGGGTGCCAATCGGCGAGCATGATCATCTGCGCCCCTCTGCGGGAGCCGCCCTGCTCGACGAGATGCGTGAGTGCGGAGAGATCGTTGAGCCAGCTGACCGCGCCGCTCGATTTTCCGTTCACGCCCTTGGCGAGAGCGTTCTTGGGTCTCAATGTGGAGCCGTTCGTACCGACGCCTCCACCCCGGCTCATGATTTCCATCACTTGTTTGCGGTGATCGGCGATGCCGCCCCTCGAATCATCGATGAACGGCATGACAAAACAGTTGAAATAGGTGCCCTCCGTCTCTGAGCCGGCGCCGAAGAGGATGCGTCCGGCCGGGACGAGATTCAGTTCGGCGATTTCTTCATGGAAGGCTTCGACGACGGATTCGCCGTCTTCTGCGCCCAGATGCGAGGAGACCCGTTTCGCGATTTGCTCAAAGTATAGTTCGAGCGGCTTGTCGATACGGCCCTTGGGTCGCTGGATGATGCCTTGATCATCCGCATCTTCGGTGTTCGGCAGGAATTCATCCTCGATACGGATATGGACCGTATCCCCTTCGATAGCTTTGATTGTGCCGATGCCGCGGGCTGGAAACTTGGGGTCCTCCCGTACGACCGTCAGAACCAGATCCCCTTCATGAAGCGTCTTCAAGTTGAGGTCCTTCTGGCTGTAGCGATCCAGCATGACCAGCCTCGAGACACCATCGAACGAGCGGTGCATGTCCTCCTTGATTGGAGAAAGGTGGGGAAAATGCTTGTTAATGTCCTCGTTGAGCCTTTCTATGTAGGCTTTGCTGTAATCTCCCATCGGCGGACCTCCTTGTTTGATGGACTAGGGTGTACTTATTATACTTGTGCAAATTGACCGTGTGAAGGGTTGACATTTTAGAGGCTTTGTGAAACATAGATAAGCAGGCGTTCTGCGTTTTGAATGAATTTTAGGAAGAGAACTTCCCGTTACAGAAAAGAAGACGTCTGTGTTATAATCACAGATGTATCCTAAGCGGAAAAGAGGTGGTTGGATGGCGCAGCATGAACTGATCGTTCTGGTTCTACTATTCGGGGGTTTTGTCCTCGTCGCCCGCCCGTACCTGCCCACTGTTCTTTTCCGCGGGATGCGTTATGTCGTTGCAGCCGTCGCGCTGTTCGCGCTGGCGAGGTTTTTTTTCGCGGAGGCACGCAGCGGGAACGCATTCGTGAGTTTCGTCTGGTTGGCCTCGTTGCTGCTGGTGGCAGGGACGATGCTGAACTCGGAACTAAGGGCCCTGTCTTTGAAGATTGCCTCGCAGACGGGGATGAAATTTGATAAGACAATTGAGGACGACGCCAAGCATGAACTCCTTTACGGTGTGGATTACCTATCCCGTCATAAAATCGGGGCGTTGATCACATTCGAACGCTCGGATTCTCTGGATGCCTATATCGAGCATGCTTTCAAGGTCGACGCCGCCCTGAGCCGTGAACTGCTTTCAAGTATCTTTGTTCCCTATACACCGCTGCACGACGGTGCAGTCATCATTCGTGAAAATGTAATCAAGTGTGCGGGGGCGTATTTTCCCCCAAGCGAAAAAGCCGACATCCCGAAATACTATGGATCCCGGCATCGTGCAGCTATCGGCATCAGCGAGGTGACGGATTCCCTGACTGTCCTGGTCAGCGAGGAGACCGGAGAGATCAGCATCGCCATCGAAGGCTATCTCGATAAAGACATATCCCGTGAATCGCTGATGCTCTACTTGGAAAAATACCTGCAGAACTGACTGAGGGAGGGGCTTTATGTTCACTGAACCCATTACCGTCGCTGTTTTGATTATCTGGACTTTGCTGGTGGCGACGAAAAAACTGCGGACGAAAAAGGGCGATTTTGATCTCGTCCTGCTTGTCGCCGGGGTGGCTGCCTACGTCCTCTTTCTTCGCTTGGAACTCGGCGGGGTCCCGGCAAGCTGGGTTGAAGCCTACATCCTCGTGGCGGCTGTGCTGAGTGTTTTTCTGTTCGATACCAGCGACATCGTCGAAAAGGACCGGAAGAAGGAACATCTAAAGAAACTGAAAAAAGATCATGAGAGTCTTCAGGAACGCTCTGAACTCCTCCGGCAACGGTTCGTCACCATGCTGGACATTTTCGAAGACGGCATCGCCTTCCGTTCCGATGATGATTCCATGTTCGTCACCGAACCCGCCCTGAAGCTGCTGGACCTGGACGCGCACGAGGTCGATTTCCATGACTTCCTTGAGCGGCTGCATCCCGACGACCGTGCCGCCTATCAAGGCGTCCTGGCGAAATGCAGTCGCAAGAAGCCAAAATATCACACACACTATCGAGTGCGTAAGAGCGAGGGGTATGAATGGATTCGTGAATATGGCGCCCGCATCGACCAGGACAAGCGGACCATGTTCGTCTCGGTGCTTCAAGGGCTGGACGTTCGGAAGTATCCCAGGACGGAAGTGGATATTCTGAACAATCTCGATCTCGCCTCCGGTATCTACGAGGCTGTCCAGGAGCTCAACGGTCGCCGACAGCCCTATCCCCTGGTATTCCTCGAGCTCGGCAACATCCCCGCCCTCAACCGCCGGTACGGTCGCGACATCGGGGATTTGATGATGGGGAAGTATCTGAACAAGCTTGTCTACCACTTCCTCAAGAATCCCGACCACTTGTTTCGGATCTCGGGTATTCGCTTCGGCATGGTCATCGTCGACCACAGGAAGTACGAACTGCTCAAACGGACCCTGCAGGAAGGCGGTGAGCTCGCCAACTTCACGATGACCTTCGGTGATGTGAAGGAGAGTGTCTACCCCTCCTTTGGCATACAGACTGTCGACTATTTCGACGAACCGGTCGACGAACTTGTCGCTAGGACAGAAAAAGCCCTGGATATAGCTTTGGACGAAAACACGCCGGAAAACTACTTCATTACGAAATAGAATAGGTGGTTACATGGATAAAAAGACCCTGCGGAAGATTTTCATGAGCGAAAGACGCTCCATCGAACCGAGGATGCATCGCATGCTCAATCACATGCTGGTCGAGAGCCTCCGGGATGTCTTGAAGGAGTACAACATCCGAACGGTCGGGCTCTACTACCCCATCAACAATGAGGTCGACGTCCGCAGACTCGCGGATGACTTCGAGGCCTACTACCCGAAGACGTTCGAGGACCGGATTGTCTTCTACCGTGATACGGGCGAGTTCGAGGAGGCCGTCCTCGGCACGAAGGAACCTGTGAGTGATGAAACCATCGATAAGGACGCTCTCGACGCTGTCGTCGTGCCGGCGCTGGTCTATGACTATGCCCTCTATCGGCTTGGCTACGGCGGCGGTTATTATGATACGTTCCTCAAGGACTACAAAGGTCTCTCTGTCGGGGTGTGCTTTGATAAGTTCCGGATTGAAGCGTTACCCTCGAGAGCGCACGACATGCCTGTTGATTTACTGGTGACGGACAATCAGGTCTATGAAAGCCCGCATGAAGACATGTAAAAGTGGGAAATCGCATGGGGAAGACAAAAAACACCCTGAACAACAAGGTGCAGGTGATGACCAATGAGCCCAACAACGTGCATCCAGGCCAAGCAACTCCCGGAAGCGATGGTTGAGGGAATCACCAGGAACTTTTTGGAAAGCATAACCAACAGCTGGCGAGGAAGTGGACAACCATGGTGATGTACAGCGCTGTCGTGCTCGCCGCCGGAGATGGTCGGCGTATCGGTTTGAGCGAGAACAAGGTCTTCAAACACATTGCGGGGATGTCTGTGCTGAATCACGCGCTTTCCCGCTTCGAGGCGGATGCCGCATGCGCCGAGATCATCCTTGTCGGCCGCCGGCGGGATTTTTCCCGTCTGAGACACGAATATACCGCCGACCAAATCGTCGCCGGCGGTCGGACCCGCCAGGGAAGCGTGACCCGGGCGCTTGAATCCGTTAATCAGCAATACGTGTTCGTGCACGACGGTGCACGGCCTTTCTTTACAGAAGAAACACTCGAACGGCTACAGGAAGCGATGGAGAATCACTTGGCGGCGACGCCGGCAATCCCGAGCACGGATACGCTGCGTTATGTCGAGAATGGCCAGCTTGAAGAGGATGTGGTCCGCAACAGTCTCATGCGCCTCCAGACACCGCAGGCTTTCGAGGTGGAGACTTTGCGGCGCGCGCATGCGCTCGCCGAGGAACGCGGCATCGAGGCTAGCTGCGATGCGGGGTTGGTCCGCGAGGTTCTGCAGGAAGTGGTTGCCGTCGTGGAAGGCGACCGGTTCAACGAAAAACTGACACGTCCCGAGGACGTGCCCTTATTGGAGATGATTCTGGATGATGAGGATTGGACATAGCCGCGACAGGCATCCTTTGAAAGAAGGAAAACCGCTTCGTCTGGGGGGCATCGACATCGAATCCGAGGCCGGCGCGGTGGCCCATTCCGATGGGGACTGCTTGCTGCATGCTTTGACAGAGAGCATGCTCGGTGCGCTCGCCCTGGGCGATCTGGGCAGCCATTTCCCTGATACGGACGCCCGCTATGAAGGAGCGGATTCCGCCGAGTTGCTGAAGATTGTCGCTGGTTGGTTGAAAACACGCGGCTACACGATAGTCAATATAGATACCACGGTTTTTCTGGAACGTCCGAAACTCGCTGCTTATGTCCCGCGTATCCGTGCATGCATCGCCGAACTACTTGAAGTGGACAAGGACTGCATCAGCGTCAAGGCGACCCGGGGCGAAGGCCTTGGTTCCATCGGGCGGGGTGAGGCCGTTGAGGCGGAATGCGTGGTGTTGGTGCAAAAACGGTCCGGAGTCGCGTATTTATGAAGCAGGACGCTCCGGTTTACCGAAATGACCGAAACGCAATCCTGGCCGGCGTCTGTGCCGGTCTGGGCGAGCATTTCGGCGTCGACCCCTGGGTCTTCAGGGTTCTGGCGATTGGAATGTTTATCTTGAGTATGGCGTTTCCTGCGGTGATGGTCTACCTGATATTCATATTGACGCTTCCACGGAAAACCGATCTTATTGCAAAAGGAGAGATTGTCGATGACGGAGAATAATCACACAGAACAACCCGAACCTCAGTCCATCGTCGAGACTGAGCATGGAAAGTTTGAGATTGTCAAGGATTATAAGGATGCTTTTGATGTCACCTCGTTCAACGAAAAATACGTGTCGCATTTTGACCAATACATCTTCATCGTTGGCGACATCAGCGCGGACATGCTTCGGTTGAAAGGCTTCAGCAAGAAAGACAAGGACCGGATCTTCGATTACCTCATGGAGTCGGCCACGCCGAATGCTCCCTACTTCATCCTGCGACGTCTCGACGAGCAGAGCTGATTTTTCAGCGTCTGAGCACACCGATATGCTGTCGTTGTGTATAATGAGGTCGGATGAGGTGATAACCATGGAAGAGAAACAAATTGAAGCACAAGTCAAGCGCACTTTGGAGAAGATCCGTCCCTACATCCAGCGGGACGGTGGCGATATCCGCTTTGTAAAATATCAGGACGGCATTGTCTATGTCGAACTCCAGGGAGCCTGCGTCGGGTGCATCGCGATGGATTCTACACTTACCGACGGCGTTGAAGCGATTCTTCTCGAGGAAGTTCCAGACATCATTGGCGTCGAACATATCTGAAGGGAGCCAGGAAGATGGCTGAATATTCAGAGGAGCGGCTTGATGACGTACGGACACGCGACCGGGTCGTTGATATGATGGCAAGACGGGGCGTTGAACTGGAAGAGATTGCGGCGCTGACCTATGCGTTGCAGGGTGAACGCATCCCCGAGCTCACCGAGGCTATCTGCCTTGAGCATGTTGAGCGCGTAGTGATGAAACGCGAAGTGCAGAACGCCATTCTGACGGGACTTGAGCTGGACCGTCTGGCCGAGAGCAATCATGTGAACGAACCGCTGCGAAGCATGCTCATGGATGATTACGGTCTGTATGGCGTCGATGAAGTGCTGGCGCTCGCAATCGTCAACGTCTACGGTTCGATCGGCTTCACCAACTTCGGATACGTCGACAAGCTCAAGCCGGGGGTCATTGCCCGGATTGATGAAGAAGGCAAGCGTGAAGACCGGTGCAACACCTTTCTTGATGACATCGTCGGTGCGATTGCATCGGCCGCCGCCAGTTCAATCGCTCATCGATATGGTTGATGTGCCGCTCCAAAGTGGAGCGGTTTTTTTGGCGTTGTTCGCTTTATGAGGCTCTAACGTCTATGGTATACTTAAAAAAAGGAGGGGTGACACCATGAAACAAGACGAGGTCATGCGCGGAAAGATACAGGCGATCAAGCCCTACGGCGCATTCGTCGAACTTGAAGACGGCCGCAAGGGTCTGGTGCACATCTCCGAAATCAGCGACCGGTACGTACACGACATCGAAGATTACCTGAAAAAAGGCAAGACTTATCGGTTCAAGGTGCTCACCATCGACGAACACGGTCGTGCGGCATTAAGCCTGAAGGCGCTGAAAAGACGAAGAAAGCGGCTCAAGATACACTTGAAGAGGGGATTCAGCCCCCTGGGAAAACGTCTGGGTGGCTGGATCCAGCACTACAAGCAGAAACATCGGGAGATTCTCGAAGATCATTCGGAAGGTGAAGACCATGATTGATGTGAAACTCGATTACGCACTGACACACGTGAGCGAACAGGTATTCGCCGAAGCATGGGAAAATGTCCGCAAGGCGCACAGGCGGCTGCTTGACGATGCTCAGGACAGCGAGGCGCCGCTGGGCTGGCTTGAGCTCCCCGAACGCATGCAACATGAACTTGAAAGGATCGAGTCGGTCGCTCAGCGTTTGCGTGAGTGCTCCGATGTCATTGTAATTGTCGGCATCGGCGGGTCCTATTTAGGCGCGAAAGCTGTTATTGAAGCTTTCCAGCCATATTTCGACAGCACCGGTCCGGAGGTCGTCTTCGCCGGCCACCACCTCTCGGAGGACTACCTTGCGGAGCTCGTCGATTATCTTGCGGATAAACGCTTTTCCATCAATGTCATCAGCAAATCCGGGACCACGACTGAACCCGCTATTGCGTTTCGCGTGCTGCGCGATCTTCTCGAACGCACCCATGGATCAAAAGCAGCCCGCCGTCGCATCGTGACGACGACGGACCGTGAGAAGGGCGCCCTGCGCAAGTTGGCGGACGCAAAAGGATACGACACCTTCGTCGTGCCCGATGACGTCGGTGGTCGCTACAGCGTGCTGAGTGCTGTGGGGCTTTTGCCCATCGCCGCTGCGGGGTTTGATATCCGGTCCCTGACAAACGGTGCCGGGAAAACCGGGAAATGGCTTGAAAAAGAGACGGAAGATAATCCGGCCCTGACCTATGCGGCGATGCGCAACGCCTTGTATGAAAGCGGCAAGAAGGTAGAGCTTTTCGTGCATTACGAGCCCAAGCTCCGCTATCTAGCCGAATGGTGGAAGCAGTTGTTCGGCGAGAGCGAGGGCAAGGAAGGGAAAGGACTCTTCGTTTCGAGTGCGGCGTTTACCACCGATCTGCATTCGCTCGGCCAGTACATACAAGAAGGTGAACGGCACCTCTTCGAGACGGTTCTCGAAGTGGTGCGGACCCATCGCGCGCTAGCAGTGCCCGAAGACCCGAAGGACGGGGACGGTTTAAACTATCTAGCGGGACAGAGACTGCAGGAGGTCAACCGTCAGGCCGCAAAAGCGACGACTTTGGCCCATCACGACGGCGGAGCGCCCAACATCCGCCTCTCGATTGAATCGCTTGATGGCGAGCATCTCGGAGCGCTGCTGTATTTCTTCGAGTTCAGCTGTGCAATCAGCGGCTATGTGCTGGGCGTCGACCCTTTCAACCAGCCGGGTGTGGAGGCGTACAAGCAAAATATGTTCGCCTTGCTCGGCAAGCCGGGTTTTGAAGCCCTCGGCGAGGATATCCGCAAGCGACTGAAATGAAAAACGCCCGCGGATAGCGGGCGTTGTATCATTTTGTGTGCTTGTCCAGGTCGAAGGGCAGGAAGGTGACGCGCTTGTCTGTGCTCCACGCTTCAAAATCCCGAACCTTGCGGAAGGTCTCGCCGTCGCACTGGGCGATCTGGGAGGAGAACATCGTGGCTTTCACATGGTGCCCTTTGCTGCGGAAGATGTAGCGTTTGAACCGTGTATGGAACCCGAAATAGACACTCAGGAAGATCAAGAACAAGAACGGACGACTGATGCGGTGCACGACGAGCACCTCGAGCTGATCATCATCCAGATTCGCATCCGGCGTGAGCCGCATGCCGCCCCCGATGTATTCACCGGAGTTGACGTTGAGCAGGTACCCTTTTTTAAAAGTGTGGAGCTTGCCGTCAATCTCGACTTCCATGTATTTCGGACGGAACGTTGCGAACGTCTTGATGGCGCTGAGGAAATAGTTGAAACGATTGGTCCGGGGGGATTGGTTCACGCGATGGGCGATCTGTCCATCCATGCCGAGTCCGGAGCCATTGATGAAAAAGCGGCTCTTCCTACCGTATTTCATGCGTCGGATGAACTGATGGCCGGTGTTCTGCCGTTTGAGCGAACGCAGGAAATCATTTCCCGAGCCGACCCCCATCAGGTAGATGCTCTGGGCGACATGCAGATTGTAGGTGCGGTTGATGAACGCATTGATCGTCCCGTCCCCACCAAGCAGAACGAGCTTGCTGTCGCTGGGGATTCGCTTGATGAAGGCTTCTAGGTCATCAATTTTCAAAAGGCTTTTCAGGCGGAAGCGGATGTTTCGACGTTTAAAGTAGTTGACGACACGCTTGAGACGCCGACGGGCTTTCTTGTTTTTCGTCATTGGATTGTGTAGAATAATAAACATCGCACTCAGTCCTTAATAACGGCTGACACCGACAACATTATAGCACGAATAGTTTACAAATTCACAGGTTGCGAGATAGTTTCCTGATTTCGAAAGCGGGGTGACCTTATTGTACAAGACAACTATCGAGCTCCACAGTCTCAGCGACACCGCCCATCTGGCCGACCGTCTGGCGGAGAGGATTTCTCCAGGCAGCGTGGTCGGACTCGAAGGAGACCTTGGCGCCGGCAAGACGACCTTTACACAATACCTTGCGCAGGCGATGGGGATTACCGCTCCTGTCACTTCCCCGACATTCACCATCATGCGGATCTACGATGAGGTGAACCCCCCGCTTTATCATATCGATGCCTATCGCCTGGAAAGCGTCGATGCCGATTATGAACTTGAAGAGTACATTCACGGCGAGGGTGTCTGTGTGATCGAGTGGTATACGAATATTGAAGTGTTCCTGCCCGAAGAGCTGTTGATGATTACGTTCGTGTGGACTGGCGAAGAGAGCCGGCTGTGCACGATTGAAGGGAGTGGACGGTATGAAGCGCTCGCCCGTGAGATTGCTACTTGATACCGCGACCCCGTATTTGAATGTCGCGCTGTATGAGGGGACGGAACGTCTCGGATCCCTCTACCGCAAAGGCAACAACGACCACTCCGTCACGCTTATGCCGGCTGTTGAGCAGTTGTTCAAGGACCATGACCGAAACGTCGAGGATCTGGATGGCATCGTGGTCGGCATCGGGCCGGGAAGCTATACAGGCGTACGTATTGGTGTCGCGGTGGCGAAAACCCTGGCATGGAGTAAAAACATACCCCTCTACACCGTCAGCTCCCTAGCCTTGATGGCCAGCGGCCATCACGGAAAAGCGCTCCCCTGGGTCGATGCCAGGAGGGGCTATGCCTTCCTCGGCCTCTACGAAGTGAACGATCACGTCGTTCAGCTTGACGAAGACCGTTACGCTCATCTTGATTCGTACCGGGAAGAAATTGAAGGCGAGTGGACGGCCGTTACCTCAGGCAGGCCCGATCTCTTGCTTTTGGAACGGGGCGGGCTGCTGTTTCCTGTCGAAGATGTACACCACGTCTCGCCGATGTACTTGCGACAGACCGAAGCGGAACGGAACCATTCAGCCAAATGAATGTCCGCAAGATGCGGTCGGATGACGTGCCAATGCTCCGGTGTATTGAACAATCTGTACTGACGGGTCGAGGACGGCTGGATTTTTCCCCACCCCGCGAAGTTTTCGTGCTTGAATCGGAGGGAACCATCGTGGGGTATGTGGCTATGCATGTGATGGTTCCCGAGGCGGAGATTCTCGATATTTCAGTTCGTAGACAAAAACAGGGAAACGGCTTGGGAAAGACCTTGATGAAGAATGTTGTCGCACACTGCAGGCAACGGGGAGTCGAGACTATCCACCTCGAGACCGCGGCAGGGGATGATCATGCCCTGGCGTTTTTCAGGTCTATGGGGTTCTCGACAATCCGCCGTCGACAAGGTTATTATGAAGACGCCGGTGATGCTCTAGCGATGGCACTGGATATAGGAGGAGAACCATGATTGTATTGGCTATAGAAAGCAGTTGTGATGAAACGAGCGCTAGTGTTGCCAAGGACGGCCGTGAGATTCTGAGCAACGTCGTGTTCTCGCAGATTGACCTGCACGAGACCTTCGGCGGGGTCGTCCCCGAAGTGGCCTCGAGAGAACACGTCAAGCGCATCACCGTGATTATCGAGAAAGCCCTCGAAGAGGCTGACGTTTCTGTCGAGGATATCGACCTGGTCGCAGTGACGCAAGGCCCGGGTCTTATTGGTGCGCTACTGGTCGGCATCAATGCCGCCAAGGCCTTTGCCTTTGCGCATGGCATTCCGATTGTCGGTGTCCATCACATTGCCGGACATATCTACGCCAACCAGATTCAGCATGAACTGCGGTTTCCGCTCATCGCGCTGGTTGTGAGCGGGGGACATACCGAACTGATTCGGATGCAGGGCCACTACCAGTTTGAAGTTCTCGGCCACACCCATGACGACGCCATCGGCGAAGCATATGACAAGATCGCCCGCGTGCTCGGCCTCGGGTACCCGGGCGGACCGGTCATTGATAAACTGGCAAAGGAAGGGCAGCCGAGCTACGACATGCCGAACATCCGAACCGAGGACCCTTACGGCTTTAGCTACAGCGGTCTGAAAAGCCACGTCATCAACCTTATTCATCGGGAGCGACAGCGGGGGCGATCGGTCCAGACGGTCGATATGGCCGCATCGTTCCAAAAAGCCGCCATCGAGCATCTCATCGAAAAAAGCCGGCGTGCCGTTGACAACACCGACGCCGGCATGTTCCTCGTGGCTGGCGGCGTCGCTGCGAACAGCCTTTTAAGGGAGCGCGTAGCGCAGACCTTCACCGATATTTCCTATGCGATCCCCGATTTCGAGTATTGTACGGACAACGCGGCGATGATGGCGGTCGCTGCTTATTATCAATACACGCATGCCCGGCAGAGTGATTCGATGTCCCTCAACGGTTATTCCCGGCTCGAACTCTAGTTTTGCGAATCTTAATTACATACGCGTCATTGTCCACGAATTAAAAAGAGAGTGTGGTACCTATGGAAGACAAGAATTTCATCCGTCGCATCATCGAAGAGGATCTAAAGAACAACAAGCACGAGCGGCCCATCACCCGGTTCCCTCCGGAGCCGAACGGGCTTCTGCATCTTGGCCATGCCCGGGCGATCATCATGAACTATGTACTAGCCAAGGATTACGGGGGCAAGTTCTATCTACGCTTCGATGACACCAACCCTATCACCGAGGACACTTTGTTCATTGAAGGCATTAAGCGGGACGTCGCCTGGCTCGGCTGTGAATGGGACGAATTACGCTATGCGAGCAATTATTTTGAACGCATGTATGAGCTGGCTATGCATCTAGTCCGGCAGGGGAAAGCGTATGTGGACGATTTAAGCGCCGAGCAGATTCGTGAATACCGTGGAGATTTGAAGACGCCGGGCAAAGAAAGTCCTTACCGAGAGCGCTCGATTGAAGAGAACATCGACCTTTTCCGACGGATGCGGGCCGGCGAGTTCGCCGATGGTGAGAAAGTCCTACGTGCGAAAATCGATATGGCCAGCCCGAATATGAACCTCCGAGACCCCGTTATCTATCGAATCCAGCACACCCCTCACCACAACACCGGTGAAGCATGGTGCATCTACCCCATGTACGATTTCGCTCATCCTCTGGAGGACGCCATCGAGGGCATCACCCATTCGCTTTGCAGCTTGGAGTTCGAGAACCACAGACCTATCTACAACTGGTTCGTCGAGCACACTGAAGTTGAAAACCAGCCCAGGCAGATTGAATTCGGAAAACTGAAGATCGCCGATCAAGTGATCGGAAAACGCAATATCCGTAAGCTTGTCGAAGCCGGCATCGTCGACGGCTGGGACGACCCGCGGTTGATCACCCTTTCCGGCCTCCGTCGGCGAGGTGTCCCCCCTGCGGCCATCCACGACTTCATTCGCGCCCTCGGTCTTCCGAAATCGGAAGGCGAGACCGAGCTCAGCATGCTCGATGAGTATATACGGGACCACCTCAAGACGAGCGCTCGACGGATTCATGCTGTCCTTGACCCGATCAAGGTCGTTATCACGAACTATCCAGAGGGTCAGAGCGAAACGCTCAGCGCTGCTTATAACCGGGAGAACGAAGCGCTCGGAAGCCGGGAGCTCACCTTCAGCGACACGCTCTATATCGAACGCGAGGATTTTCTCGAAGAGAAACCTAATAAGAAATGGAAACGCCTTTCCTTAGGTCTCGAGGTTCGCTTGATGCATGCGTATTTCATCAAGGCTGAACGCGTCGAGTATGACGACGAAGGACGCGTCGAAACCATCTACGCAACGTATGACCCCCGCACGAAAAGTGGAAGCGGCTTCAAGGAGCGCAAGCCCAACGGCACGATTCACTATGTCGATGCCAGGACCGCGCGCCCGGCGGAATTCCGGCTCTACCAGGATTTGATGCTTGACACCGACGAGCAACGCCCGATCACCGAACGGGTCGACGCCGACAGCAAGCAGGTTCGACACGGTTTCATCGAAAGCGGTGTGGACATCCAGGAGCGGGAGCGGTTCCAGTTTGTTCGTCACGGGTATTTCGTCGCCGACGACGATTCAGAAAAAAATCGACCGGTCTTCAACCGCACTGTGGCGTTGAAATCTTCATTCAAACCAAAAAAATGAAGTGCAGGGGTTGCATTCCTGGCGAAATAGTGTATGATAATCCTTGGAACTTAAGCAATGTGAACGTCAAGAACCGGAAGGCTTCTTCCATTCTTACCAGTAGCATCACTTAAGAAATACCGAAATATCTAAGAATGGAGGAACTACCTTGAACGGAACTGTCAAATGGTTCAACGCTGAAAAAGGCTTTGGCTTCATCACCACTGATGAAGGCAACGATGTGTTCGCGCATTTCTCGCACATCAACATGGACGGCTTCAAGACACTTGAAGAAGGCGAAAAAGTCACCTTCGACGTCGTCCAGAACGAAAAAGGCCCCCAAGCCGAGAACATCACACGCCTCTAAGCGGCAAACAAAAAAACCAACCGGCCGGTTGGTTTTTTCTTTGCGCCGGAGTATGAAACCCCCCGGGATTTTGGTATAATTTTCATAGGTGATTTTTCATGGACAGACTGCTTGACGATTTGAATGAAGCCCAACGGGAGGCCGTTTTGACCATCGAAGGACCGGTCATGGCGATTGCCGGTGCGGGCAGTGGCAAGACCAGCGTGCTGACCCGGCGCATCGCCTACCTCATCGACCGTGCCGGAGTTCCCAAGGAGAACCTGTTAGCTATTACCTTCACCAACAAGGCCGCGAACGAGATGAAGACCCGCATCGCCCAGCTGCTACGCACATCGACGCGCGGCATGTGGGTCTCGACATTTCATTCGATGTGCGCTAGGATACTCCGGGAGCACATCGAATACCTCGGCTATACCCGTCACTTCCAGATCATCGACGACGACGACGTCACGCAGATGATAAAAATCGTCATGCGCGAACAGGGTATCGACCGCAAACTCCTCAACCCGAACCGCATCAAGCCCCATATTCTCTCGCTGAAAGCCGACCCCGCGCGTATTGAAGCTTACGAAGAGCCGCTTGCGGGCTATCTTCGCAAGCTTTTCCCCCTCTACCAAAAACGCCTCAAGGACAACAACCTTGTGGATTTCGAGGATCTGCTCATTCTCACGAAACAGATTCTGACGGAACAAGACGACGTCCGCAGATATTACCAGGCACAGTTCCAATATCTCCTCGTTGATGAATTCCAGGATACCAACGACCTTCAATACGACCTGATCCGCCTGTTAGCCAATCAACAGGAGAACGTCTTCATCGTCGGCGACGAGGACCAGAGCATCTACGCATTCCGCGGGGCGAACATCGCCAACATCCGACGATTTCAGGATGATTTCACCGACCCCAGCATGATTCTGCTCGAACAGAACTACCGCAGCACCAACACCATCCTCGAAGCAGCGAACCAAGTCATCCGGGGAAACAAGGACCGCATCGAGAAGAACCTTTACTCCACGAGAGGCGAAGGGGAAAAAATTGTCTTCTACAAAGGTTACACGGACTATGATGAAGTCGAATACATCACCGACACAATCCGCCGGCTCCGATCTGAAGGTTACCGATACGAGGAAATGGCCATCCTCTATCGGACGAACAACATCTCGCGTCTTTTCGAGGAGACATTCATCCGGCAGCACATACCCTACAAAGTGGTCGGCAGCACCAGCTTCTTCAAACGCAAAGAAATCAAGGACATCGTCGCCTACCTGCGGCTGGTCATCAATCCACACGACGATTACAGCTTCCGACGGGTCGTGAACGAACCGCGACGCGGAATCGGTGCGAAAAGCGTCGAACGACTTGCGGATGAAGCCGAGAGACTGGATCGCAGTCTTTTTGAAACCGTGAGCGAAGGAGAGGAGCTGCCCAGGACGGGACAGCGTCGTCTCAATAGTTTCAAGGAATTGATCGAGACGCTCCAGGCGGATCTTTCGAAACAGGATTTCAACACGTTCATCGACACCTTGATCGAAAAGAGCGGATACCGGAAGATGCTCGAGGATGATGAACAGGGAGATATCCGGCTTGAGAATATCTACGAGCTGAAGACGATGTTCAAAGAAGCGGAAGGTTTTTACGTGGCCGAAGACAAGGAGACGTTGTTGACATACGTCCTCGAGGACATCGCCCTCAAGAGTCAGGAAGAGGAGCACGCGGATTCCGATGTCCTCAGTTTGATGACCGTGCACGCCGCGAAAGGCCTTGAATTCCGGGTCGTCTTCGTTGTCGCCCTCGAGCAGGGGCTCTTCCCCCTGCATCGCAGCTTTGAAGATCCGAAGCAGCTATCTGAAGAGCGGCGACTGCTCTATGTTGCATTGACCCGGGCCATGGACCGCCTTTATCTTAGCAATGCCAGGCAACGACGCTGGTACGGGGAGCTCGTCAACAACCTCGACAGCGAATTCGTACGCGCGATCGATAAGTCGTTGCTCAAGCTGGAAGGGCTCAACCGCAAACACGCCGAGAACGAAGCGCGCTACACGAAGGACTACAACCGCTCGAAAGGCATCCGCCAGCGTCGCGAATCCCTGTATGAGAAGGATGAGAATGCACTCGACCATGGTGACAAAATCAACCATGCCGTGTTCGGCGAAGGCGTTGTCATCAGCGTCAGCGGCGAGCAGTGCAAAGTCGCCTTCTCGCACCCGCACGGCATCAAGACCCTGATGAAGAACCATCCTTCGATTACGAAGAAGGCCGGTGGATAAGATGAAACATGCGGAAGCGAAGCATCGTATCGAAGAACTCGTAAAACAGCTCAAGCGCTACGACTACGAATACCATGTGCTCGACAGCCCGACAATCAGCGACGTTGAATACGATCGCCTGCGTCGGGAGCTCGAGAGGCTTGAACACGAACATCCCGACCTTGTCCGTGACGATTCGCCCACCCAGCGGGTCGGCGGGGAGGTCCTCGAACAGTTCGAGAAAGTTCGTCACGAGGTGCCGATGCTGAGTCTGGATAATGCCTTCGACGAGGGCGACCTGAGAGCCTTCGATGCCCGCCTGCAGAAACGTGTCGGCTCCGTGAGCTACAGCGTCGAGCCTAAAATCGACGGACTGGCCGCTTCACTGCGTTATCGGAACGGTCGCCTCGAACGGGCGGCCACGAGAGGGGATGGCGCAATCGGCGAGGACATCACGCACAACGTACGGACCATACGCAGCGTGCCGTTGCAGCTTGATCGTTCCGTCGATCTGGAGGTCCGCGGCGAGATCTACATGTCGAAATCGGCTTTTCTCAAACTGAATGAAGCGCGAAAGGCCCAGGGCATGAGTCCGTTCAAAAACCCCCGCAATGCAGCGGCTGGAACCATGCGGCAGCTCGACAGCCGGGTCGCGGCCCGACGCGAGCTCGACATGTTCGTCTACAGCGTCTTTGTTCCGGACGCTGAAGCTGATCAGCCACAGCACGAGATTCTCTCGATGCTCAGAGAGCTCGGTTTCAAGGTGAACCCCCACATCCTCAGGGCCGGCGATATCGATACGGTCATCGATGCGGTGAGAAACCTTGAAGCTACACGTCAGGACTTCCCCTACGACATCGACGGTGTCGTGGTGAAGGTCAATGAGCGGCATCTCTACGAACACATCGGCTACACGGTGAAAAGCCCGAGATGGGCGATTGCTTATAAATTTCAGGCGGAGGAGGCCATGAGCCGGGTCCGCTCTATTCATGTCCAGATCGGCCGCACGGGACAGGCCACTCCGGTTGCTACGCTTGAGCCTGTCGAGCTTGCCGGTTCGACCGTTTCCCGGGCGACGCTGCACAACGAGGATTATGTAGCCAAGAAGGACATCCGCATCGAAGATTATGTCGTGGTGCGCAAAGCGGGGGATATTATCCCCGAGGTTGTCGGTGTTGTATTCGAACGGCGCAGTGGAACGGAAAAACCGTTTCAGATGCCTCACAGCTGCCCGCAATGCCAAAGCGCCTTGAAACGCATTGAGGGCGAAGCCGACCATTTCTGTCCGAATCCGGAATGCCCGGCGCGAAACGTCCAGCAGCTGATCCATTTCGCCTCTCGCGAGGCGATGAACATTGAGGGTTTGGGAATCCGCTTGATTGAGCGGCTTTATGATGAAGGTCACTTGAAGCGGATTCCGGACATCTACCGCCTGAAGGAACAACGACAACAACTGATCTCCCACAGCGGGCTTGGAGAGAGAAGCGTCGACAAGCTGCTTGAGAATATCGAGGCATCGAAAACCAACAGCCTCGAGCAATTGTTGTTCGGCTTAGGCATCCGCCACGTCGGAAAGAAAGTTTCGAGGCTTATATCAAGCCATTTCCCATCAATTGATGCTATCCTCGAGAGCTCCCGTGAGGAGCTGCTCGCCATTGAGGAGATCGGTCCGAAGATTGCTGATAGCGTGGTGACGTTCTTCGCTTCAGAAGCGAACCGTCGACTGCTTGAGGAATTGAAGGCGCTCGGCTTGACGATGCGTTATCATCAGACCGGGTCCGATCAGGATACATTGAAAGATCTGACGTTCGTGCTGACCGGCAGCCTGCAGACCATGACCCGCCGGGAGGCGAGAGATCGGATTGAAAGCCTCGGCGGCCGTGTGAGCAGCAGCGTCTCGGGGAACACGGATTATCTGCTTGCCGGGGACAATCCCGGCAGCAAGCTCGAGAAGGCTCGCCGACGCGATGTCGAAGTCCTCGACGAAGCGGCTTTTGAGCGATTAATCGATACACGAAGGAAGTGAGCAGTCTGTGGACAAAATCATTATCCAGGGAGCCAGAGAGAACAATCTAGACAACCTCGACATCACCCTGCCGAAAAATACATTCATCGTCATGACCGGTCTCAGCGGGTCGGGGAAAACCTCTCTGGCCTTCGATACCATCTATAAGGAAGGACAGCGCCGTTACGTAGAGAGCTTGAGTGCATATGCCAGGCAGTTCCTCGGGAATCTGGAGAAACCGGATGTGGATTCCATCGAAGGACTGTCGCCGGCCATCTCCATCGATCAGAAGACAACGTCGAAGAACCCTCGAAGCACGGTCGGCACGGTGACGGAAATCTATGATTATCTCCGTTTACTCTATGCACGCATCGGGAAACCGTTCTGCCCTGAGCACGAGGTTCCGATCACCTCCCAGAGCATCGAAGAGATGACCGACAAGGTGCTGGCCAAGAAGGAGGGCAACCGCATCGAGGTGCTCGCGCCTATCCTGAGGGGACGTAAGGGGACGCACAAGGACACCATCGAGAGCCTTCGTCAGCGGGGCTATGTACGGCTTCGCGTGGATGGGGAGATTGTCGACCTCGACCGCGAGATACAACTCGACAAGAACCAAAAGCACGATATCGATGTCGTCATCGACCGGCTGAAGAGCCGCGAGGGCATCCGCTCCCGCCTGTATGATTCGCTCGAGACCGCCAGCAATCTCGCCGAAGGCAAAGTCGTCGTGCTTATCGACAAGCAGGAACACACGTTCAGTGAGCAGTTCGCCTGTCCTTACTGTGATTTTTCCATCAGCGAGCTCGAACCGCGCCTGTTCTCTTTCAACGCCCCCTATGGTGCGTGTTCGGCGTGCGACGGCCTCGGATATAAGAAAAAAATCGACCCCGATCTTTTGGTACACAATCCCGACCTATCCATCAGTGAAGGTGCGATCAAGGGCTGGCAGAACACACATGCCTATCATTACAAGCAACTCGCCTCGATGGCAGAACATTACGGCATCGACCTGCGAAAGCCCTTCAAGAAACTTTCAGAACGGGAACAATCCTTGATCTTCTATGGTTCCGACGAACCGATCAACTTCTCCTTCACCGGCAAGACCTCCCGGGTGCGTCACGAAAAGACGGATTATTACGAAGGGGTTGTCAACAACCTCGAACGTCGCTATGTCGAGACGACCTCCCGGTTCATCCGTGATTGGATCGACACGCTCATGAGTGAAAAGCAATGCCGCGTGTGCGGCGGCAAGAAACTCAACAAGGAAGCGCTGAGCGTCAAGGTCGGCGGCTACGATATCATCGAGATGACCGATCTCAGCGTCCATGCCCTCATCGATTTCCTTGAAAGCTTATCCCTCTCAAAGCAGGATCAGCAGATCAGCGAGATGATTCTCAAGGAGATCACGGAACGCCTATCGTTCTTGAAGAACGTCGGTCTCGACTATCTGACCCTTTCACGACGCGCCGCCACGCTTTCGGGGGGCGAGAGCCAGCGCATCCGCCTGGCGACCCAGATCGGCTCGCGCCTCACCGGTGTGCTCTACGTCCTTGATGAACCCTCCATCGGGCTGCATCAGCGGGACAATGTCCGGCTGATCAACACCTTGAAATCGATGCGGGACCTCGGCAACACCTTGATTGTCGTCGAGCACGACGAGGAGACCATGTCGCTCGCCGACCACATCGTCGACATCGGACCCGGCGCAGGGGAAAGCGGCGGCCGACTGGTATTTCAGGGCACCTACGAGGAGATTCTGAAAGCCGAGGATAGCATCACCGGGCAGTATCTTTCAGGCAGAAAGCAGATTCCTCTGCCCAGGCGCCGCCGGCCTTCAAAGAACCATTCCGTCGTCGTCAAGGGTGCCGCGGAGAACAATCTGCGTTCGCTGGATGTGGCGTTTCCGAAAGGTTTGTTCACGGTCGTCACCGGTGTGAGCGGCAGCGGCAAGAGTTCGCTCGTCAATGAATGCCTCTACAAGGGCCTGCACAACCTGATTTATCCCAAGAAGATCACGCCCGGGGACTTTCAGGATATCGAGGGCAAGGAACTTATCGGCAAACTGATCAACATCGACCAATCCCCCATCGGCCGGACACCGAGAAGCAACCCCGGCACCTACACCAATGTTTTCGATAATATCCGCGACATCTTCGCGATGACGAACGAGGCGAAACGGCGTGGCTATAAGAAGGGGCGTTTCTCCTTCAATGTCAAGGGTGGTCGCTGCGAGACCTGCAAGGGCGAAGGCCTGATCAAGATTGAAATGCATTTCCTCCCCGACGTCTACGTACCCTGTGAAGCCTGTGAGGGGAAGCGCTACAACCAGGAGACCCTGCAGGTCACCTACAAGGGCAAGACCATCGCGGATGTTCTTGAGATGACCATCGACGAGGCCTACCGTTTCTTCGAGAACATCCCCAAGGCCAGGCAGAAGCTCAAGACTCTGATCGATGTGGGGCTCGGCTATCTCAAGATCGGTCAGCCAGCACCCACCCTCTCGGGTGGTGAAGCGCAGCGCGTCAAACTGGCGAGGGAACTGCACAAGCGCATCACCCCGGATTCGCTTTACATTCTCGACGAACCCACGACCGGACTGCATTCGGATGACGTCAGACGGTTGCTGGAGGTTGTCGACAACATCGTCGAACAAGGGGCGACCGTCATCATCATTGAACACAACCTGGAAGTCATCAAGAGCGCCGACCATATTATCGACCTCGGACCTGAAGGCGGCGAAGCGGGCGGGCGGATCGTCGCCGAAGGGACGCCCGAAGCCCTTGCCGGCATCGAAGCGAGCCATACGGGGCGTTTCCTCAAGCCTCTCTTGAAGGAGTCGTTCCATGATGGATGAGAAAAAGCGGCATGAAGAGGACCAGGACCGCCGCAAAGAGGATCAAGAGGACAAACACACCCCAAAACCATCCGAAACGAAGCGGCAATCCCAATCGAACACTACGGAAGATAGTGACGATGCTGAAAAGCGCCCGGAGGCTGACGCACAGGATGAAGAGACCCCGGAAGAAAAGCGACGCCGCGAAAAACAACTAGAAGAGCTGATGGACACGCTCCGCCGTCTTGAAGAGGAGAAACGGCGCAGCCGCAAGCAGAAGCAACGAGCCGGACGAGTCATCATGATTGAATTCGGCAGCGTCTTCCACCACAACCCGCTGTTGAATTTCGCAATGTATTTCCTGTTGAATCTGGTCGTCTTTGTCGCGCTTTTCGAATTGCTCGGCTTCATCGACTTCGGCATAGAACTGCAGCGGTTTCTCTTGTTCGTTTTGACGTATACGTTCCTCGAGACCCTGTTTCGAAATTACGTGCTGTTCAACCATTTCCGTTTTGTTCTGCGGACGATGGGCTTCCTCCTCTTCTTCGGCTATCTGACCCTCTTCTTCCTGCTTGAACAGTATCTGTTTGACGACATCATCGCTTTTGCGAGCGAAGCTCAGCTGATTGTCTTCGTGGGCATGTTCATCGTCATTCGCTATCTGCTAAGTCATTTGATTCGTCACATTATTCTGAAAGCCATGGGGTGAGACCATGATGACCGTCAATGAACTCGTCGACACCTTTGACCTGGAAGTCTATAGCGGCCGTGAAGGCCTGGATAGGGAAATCACCGATGCCCAGCTGACCCGTCCCGGAATTGAGCTTGCCGGACTTTTCGACTTCTTCGAGCACAAGCGCGTGCAGATTTTCGGCAGCAAGGAAGTGACCTTCTTCGGATGGCTGCAGGAAGAAGAACAGGAATCGCGTGTCGAGGCGCTATTCCGCATGCAGCCTCCCGCCTTTATCTTCTCGAAGCATGTCGAGCCGCCTGAAGTCTTTCTACGGAAGGGCGGGGAGCATAACATCGCCGTTCTCAAAAGTCATCTGCGCACGAGCGAGCTCTTCAGCCGCCTCTATCAGCATCTGAGCTCCAGGCTGGCGCCACGAGAGTCGATTCACGGCACGCTGGTCGACATCAATGGCGTGGGGGTCCTTATCAAGGGGTCCAGCGGCATCGGCAAAAGCGAAGTGGCGCTCGAACTGGTCCGCCGCGGTCATCAGCTCGTCGCCGATGATAGGGTTGATGTCTTCGAGCTTGAAGAGGGCCTGCTCATCGGTGAAGCGCCTCCCATCCTCCGTGAAAACCTCGAGATCCGCGGCGTCGGCATCGTCAATGTCGTCAAGCTTTTCGGGGCGAGCGCATTCAAGGAGACCAAGGCCGTCACCTTGCTTGTGGAGCTGATTGCTTGGCGCGAGGGTGTCGAGTATGATAGACTTGGTCTTGATACTGAGACGAAGCGGATGTTTCAAACAGATGTCCCCTTCGTGCAGATTCCGACAACCGCCGCTAGGAACGTGCCGACGTTGATCGAGGCCGCTGCGATGAACGCCCGTCTCAAAGCGCTGGGCACGGATATGGCTGAAGAGTTTACTGAAGCCGTTTCCCGGGAAATCGAACGAAAGTCCGACAAAAGCGGTGAATCTTGAATAAGTAGGTGTGAGTCATGAATCGATTGCTGATTCACACGGTGGACGACCCCGACTTCCTCCCAAGGACACTTGTGGAGTTCGGCCCGTTCTCCGTGGAGTTCTATGCTTTCTTCATTGTACTGGGTATTCTGGCCGCCTTGGGCCTAGGATTGCTTGAGGGGCCGAAGATTGGCTTGAAACGCGATTACATCGTTGATGGACTGATTATCATCCTGCCCTTTGCGGTGCTCGGCACGCGTCTATGGTATGTCATTTTCGAGTGGGAGCGGTACGCAGGCGATATCGGTGCGATGTTCCGGTTCTGGGATGGCGGGCTCGCGATCCACGGCGGCATCGTCACCGCGATAGTTGCTAGTTACATCTACACCAAGGTGCGCGGCATGGATATCTGGAAAACTCTTGACCTGGTCGCTCCGGGTTTTCTGGTCGCCCAGGCTTTCGGCCGGTGGGGGAACTTCTTCAACCAGGAAGCTCATGGCGGTGTCATCGGCGGCATGGAGAACGGCGACGCCGCGCTCAGTCTCGATGAACAGCGTGAGTTTCTCTCCGGGACACTCCGCCTGCCGGAGTTCATCGTCAACAACATGTATATCCCCGACGGTGTGGAAGGTGCGTTCTATTACCATCCCACATTCCTCTACGAATCGCTTTGGAACCTTGTCGGCCTCGGCGTCGTCCTAATTCTGCGCCGGACGCCCTTCATCCGTTCCGGCGACTTGATTGCCGTCTATTTGATCTGGTATTCCATCGGCCGTTTCTTCATTGAATTCATGCGCACGGATGCTCTGTTCATCGGCGATACCGGTCTGAGAGCCGCACAGGTGACTTCCGTTGCGCTCGTGCTGCTCGGCGCGGCCGTGCTCATCATGAACCGGACGATTTTCAAGCGTCCCCGCTACCGCAGCGTCCTTGAAGAGAATGCGGAATCCTAAGGAACAAAACGAACAACAGAGGTGATTAAATGTACGATGTCATCATCATCGGAGCCGGGCCCGGCGGCATGACCGCCGCTATCTATACTCAACGCGCGAATTTGAAGACTGTGATGATTGAACGGGCCGCGCCCGGCGGCTACATGGTCAACACGTACGAAGTTGAGAACTATCCGGGCTTCGGCCGGGTCGCGGGGCATGAACTTTCAGAGAAGATGTTCACCCACACTCAGGAGCTCGGTGTCGAGTATCAATACGGCGACGTCTCCCGTATTGTCGACAAAGGAGATTACAAAGAAGTCCACACAGCCGATGGAAATCGTTTCGACGGTCGCGCCATCATTCTCGCGACCGGCACGCTTCCGCGCAAGAGCGGAGCCGCCGGCGAGGAACGCTTCATCAGCAAGGGTGTGAGTTTCTGCGCTGTCTGTGACGGAGCGTTTTTCAAGAATCAGGAGGTCATCGTCCTCGGCGGCGGAAACAGCGCCTTGGATGAAGCGCTGTATCTGACGTCGTTGGATGTCAAGGTGACTATCGTCAACATCCTGGATTCGCTGCAGGCCGACCGTTCGACCATTGCAAAAGCTGAAGCGGATCCGGATATCGATTTCCTTCTCGGCCATGAAATCGTCGAATACAAGGGCGATAACAAGCTCGAGAAGGTCACCTTGCGCAACGTATCCACCGACGAACGATTCGACAAGGAAATCGCCGGTGTGTTTGTCTTTATCGGACTGACCCCCAACTCAAAGTTCGTCGAGGACCTCGGCATCACGAATGAGCAAGGATACATTGTCACGGATGAGAAGATGCGGACGAAGATTCCCGGCATCTTCGCGATCGGGGATGTCATTGACAAAGACTTGAGACAGATCGTGACAGCCACGAGCGACGGCGCTATCGCCTCGCAGTCCATCGCCGCTTATCTCGAGGAGCAAAGACAACAGGAAAAACGATGATACCCATCGTTTTTTCTTTTGATTTACGTTATAATATCTTGATGACAAAAGAGACGACTTCGGTGGGAAGGGTGTATGCATGAGACGGACGGACCTCTTGGTTCTTGCCGCCGCTTTACTCGTAGCGGCGGTGTTGATCCTTCCTCAAAGCGGCGGGCCGATCTTTGCCTTCACGGAGCGCAATTACCTGCTGGGGGGATTCTTGAAGTTCTTTGTGTTCGCTACGGCGGGCGATGCGCTTGTCCACCGTTTATCGAAGGGGATGTTCCGGGTGCCGGGCCTATGGGTGAAGGCGATCGCCTGGGGCGTGCTGGGTGTGCTGGTCGCGCTGGCCTTTCAGATCTTCCCTGCCGGTATCGAGACGCTTCAGAAGGAAGGGGTGCTTCCCTCCATCGCGACCCCTCTGCAGACCTCGGTGGTGATGAACATACTCTTCGCACCGACGCTCATGTTCCTGCACCGTCTGAGCGACCAACTCATCGACAACCGGGTTTTAAAAACTGGGAAATCGCTTGAAGAGGCTCTCAAAGATATTGATGTCTCCGCTTTTTCCGGTATGCTCCTCAAGACCATCCCCTTGTTCTGGATTCCGGCCCACACGGTGACCTTCATACTGCCGATTGCCTTTCGACCGCTGTTCGCCGCCCTGCTCGGTGTGGCCTTAGGCATCTTTCTAAATGTCTTCAAGCGGAATCGTTGAGAGGAGGAGCTGTGATGTCGTTCACGTTTTAAACGAAACAAGAACTGCTGCATCTTCAGAAGAGCGAGACATGCTGCGCCATCGCCGAGCTATCTGCGCTCATGGCCGTCAACGGACAGCTCTCCTTGAGCAGCGAAGGCATGCGGTTGCAGTTTCAAACCAGCAATCTTGCGCTGGCAAGACATGTCATCCGTTCCTTGAAAAGGCTCTATGATGATATAGAAGTGGAAGTTGTCACCAAAAAGAGTGTCCGTCTCAAAAAACAGAATCAATACATCACCATTCTCAAGCGGCCGGTCACGAAAGTCGTCCGTGAACTCGGTCTCATGGATGAAACCACCGGTTACGCACAGCGAATCGATGACGCCATCCTCAATCGGGAATGCTGCAGACGGGCCTATCTCCGTGGGGCGTTTCTTGCAAGCGGCTCTTTGAACCATCCCCGCAGCTCCAGCTACCATCTCGAGATGACGGTCGACCATGCCGGTTTCGCCGATGACCTTGTCGAGCTGCTGTCGAGTTTCTCGCTGACAGCCAAGACGATTCGTAGAAAGCAGCGGAGTCTTGTCTACATCAAGGATTCCGAGCACATCGCGGATTTCCTCCGTCTGATCGGTGCGAACCAGGCTCTGCTCAATTTCGAGGATGAACGGATCAAGCGGGATTTTGTCAATTCCATCACACGGGTTATGAACATGGAAATAGCCAACCAGAACAAAACCTTTGAAGCAGCGGAGCGTCAACTGAAAAATATCGAGATTGTCGAAAGACTCGATGACCCCGAGCGTTTAAGCGAAAGCCTGAAGGAAGCGATTTTCCTTCGAAAGCACTATCCGGACGCCTCGCTCAGTGAACTGAGCGAACAAAGCGAGCGGCACTTCAATAAGCGGATCTCGAAATCCGCGTTGAATCACCGTTTCCGAAACTTGGCCCAAAGGGCCGCGGAGGCTTTGGAGGCCTATTATGATGCATGATGTCGGGATAGATCTCGTGGAGTTCGAGGAGCTGAAGCCGCGTGTGGACGAACGTTTTCTGGCCCGCATTCTCTCTACCCATGAACGCAGACGTTACGATTCGATGCGGGATGAGAGCCGCCGCCTTGCTTTTCTCGCCGGCCGCTTCGCGGCCAAGGAAGCCTATGCGAAGGCTGCTCGCCAGTTTTCCTCACCCCTGGATTTCAACCAAGTGACGATATACAATGATGCGAACGGCTCACCCCTCCTTAAAAGTCCGCATCACCAAGAAGCAGAGGTTGCAATCAGCATCTCCCACTCGAGCCGCGCGGCGACAGCGGTCTGCATCATCCGGAAAAAGGAGTGTCATGAATGAAAAAACTGTTACTAATTGCCCTGTCCTTCGTGTTCATCGGACTGCTGGGCGGCTGTTACGGTCAGGAATTCGGGGGTTACTCCTCCGAGGATTTCGAGCTGCTCGAACATTGGAATGACATCTATGATGTCGGGACGGAGGAGCCCGTACTTGTCTATATCTATGACCGCGACTTTCTGGGTACGTACAATGTCGGCAGTCGTGAAGCGAACGAGCACGTCTTCCCCTTTGGTGCTGAGAACGAGCTCGGTCTGGAATTGTATCTCATCAACCAGCGCGATGCCCAAGGCACGCGTCCGATTGACATGGATATCCATCCACGCAACCCTACGCAGCTTCTGCTTGTCTATGATGGCCGCACGGAGCGTTCTGAAGAAGGCGCGACCCATGTCATCAATTTTATTGAAGAGCTTGAAGAAGGCGACTATACGCCTCCTGGTATGGAGGAGGAGCAGGATTCTGAATGAAAATTCGGCCCCTGATTTTGTTATTTATATTCGCGATGCTTACAATCTCGGTGTTTTCGTTAACTGCCTGTAACGAAGAGAATGGATACGCTGATTATGAACATCTGCGTGATTGGAACGACTTCGAGACACTTGATGAGGACACCGAAGGGCTTTACTTCCTATACATTTATTTCGTCGGCTGCCCCGCCTGTGCAGATCTGGAAGATGATATCTTTAATTTCGCAAGTGATAATGCCGGGGATTATCCTGTCTATTTTGTGGACCTCGATGACATAGCGGGTGAACCGCCTTTTGATACTGGAGAGTATGTGCCGGCTCTGATTCCAGTAGAGGATGGAGAGAATCTGCTTGCGGATGAAGAGGAGCCTGCTTACATCGGTCCTTCTGCTATTCGTAACATCTTTTCGACCGTCGAGGATGGCACCTATGAGCCCGGGGAGGACGAATAAGCTTGAATGAAACCTTGGAGGAGACCAGGAAACAGCTTGGATTAGAAAAAAAACAATTGGAGACAGTGTTGGGTCTGCTTGCGGACAACACTGTCCCTTTTATTGCAAGATATCGCAAGGAAAAAAGCGGCGGACTGGATGAAGAAGCCCTGCGAAGCATCGAAGAAGCATATCGGTATGAAAAGAAGCTCGCGGAAAGAAAAGAGCAGGTTCTGCGCCTCATTTCGGAGCGGGCGACGCTTGATGAATCGCTGAAGCAGGCGATACGTAATGCCCGGCGGCTGAGCGAGGTGGAGGATCTTTTTCGACCCTACCGGGAAAAACGCCGTACACGTGGGAAAACCGCTTTAAACAAGGGTCTGGGCCCCTTCGCCGAACGGATCGCGTCCTTCCCGGTTCTATTTGAACCTGCCACCGAGGCGGCCACCTATCTTGGCCCCCGGGTTCAGAGTGTCGAGGAAGCCATCCAGGGTGCGAAGGATATTCTAGCCGAACAGATATCGGATCGCGCGGATGTGCGGAAGCTTATCCGCTCCCGCTTCAATCGCAGCGCCCTTCTTTGTACATCCCGCAAACAGGAGGCTGAAGATCCTCGCGGTATTTATCGGATGTATTATGAACATGAGGAGCCCATCCGTAGAATCAAACCGTTCCGCATCCTCGCCATCAACCGCGGGGAGAAGGAAGGAGTCCTCAATGTACGGTTCACATTAGAGGACAAACGTTTGATCGATGAACTGAAACGCCATCTGCAGGTGAATGAACGCAGCGTAGCCGGACGTTTGTTCCTTGAAGCGCTTGAGGATGCCTATCGGCGGTTACTGAAGCCTTCTGTGGTGCGTGAGGTGCGGCGTGATCTGTTCGAGCGGGCGGAAGAGCGGGCTATCGAGGTATTCAAGGATAATCTGCGCCATTTGCTGCTGACACCCCCGTTGAAATATAAGCGGGTTCTAGGTGTCGATCCGGCCTACAAAACCGGATGCAAACTTGCTGTCGTGGATGTTCGGGGCCGGCTGGAGAAAACCGGCACCGTCTATCCACAAACAAGCGGGAAATCGCTTGATGAAGCTATAAAAGAGTTCAAAGACTGGCTAGTTTCCAACCGTGTGGATGTGGTCGCGGTGGGGAATGGAACGGCCTCCCGCGAAACCGAACAACTGATTGCAAAGGCGCTGAAAGCAACGAGCGAGGACATTCGCTACACGGTTGTCGATGAGACCGGTGCTTCTGTCTACAGCGCCAGCGGGGCTGCAAGGAGGGAATTCCCCGACCTTCCCACCGAGATGCGGAGCGCCGTGAGCATCGCCCGTCGACTGCAGGATCCGTTGAGTGAATTTGTCAAAATCGATCCGCGTTCCCTGGGCGTCGGCCAATACCAGCACGACCTTACCCAGAGCAAACTGACATCGGCTCTCTCCTTCGTGGTCGAGACGGTCGTCAATCAAGTCGGAGTCGACGTCAACCAATCGAGCAGGGAATTGTTACAGTTCGTATCCGGGTTTTCCCCGTCTCTGGCGGAACGGATCGTCTCCCACCGTCAACAGCACGGTCCCTTCATTTCCCGCGAAGCTTTGAAGGATGTGCACACACTGGGGAAGAAAACTTTCACTCAAGCAGCCGGGTTCCTGCGGATTGCCGATGGCACAGAGCCCCTGGATGCGACCGGGGTGCATCCGGAGAGTTATCCGGTAGCAGATGGAATCCTAGAGTCTCTTTCGTGCACGAAGGCCGACATCGGATCGGAAAAGATCCGGAAGGCACTCAAGCAAACCACCCCTCAAACCCTCGCTTCCAGGCTTGACAGTGATGAAGCGACAATTGAGGATATCTTCAAGGAACTGATGGAACCTGGCCGTGATCCCCGACTGGAAGCCCCCGATCCCGTGCTGCGAACCGACGTGACATCCTTGAAGACCCTTGAGAAAGGCATGCGTTTAAGCGGGACGGTCCGTAACGTCGTCGACTTCGGTGCATTCGTCGACTGTGGCGTCGGCGTGGACGGACTGATTCACATTTCGAAGCTTTCGGATGCGTACATCCAGCATCCTTCAGAGGTGATTTCACTCGGTGATGTGGTTGATGTCGAGGTGCTGAACGTTGATGTCGAGAGAGAACGACTACAGCTTTCACTGATGCGCTCAAGGACCCCAACTGCGTGAGTTGACAGTTTTTCATAAATGTATTATGATATAGTCGCCTCGCTGGAGTAGTACTCAAGCTGGCTGAAGAGGTGCCCCTGCTAAGGGCATAGGTCGGGTTCACCCCGGCGCGAGGGTTCGAATCCCTCCTACTCCGCCACACGGCCCGTTGGAGAAGCGGTTTAACTCACTAGCCTTTCACGCTAGCATGCGCGGGTTCGAATCCCGCACGGGTCACCATCAAGCAAAGATAAGCCCCGATTCTGGAAAGAATCGGGGCTTTTAGACGTTCGGCGTTTGTCCTGCATGCTGCGCGTGTTATAATTGTTATAAAGGAGGAATGCACATGTCAGAAGCGAAGATCGCTAGAAAAGGACCGTACAAAGTAGAATTGAAAGCCGGTGAGACATATGCCTGGTGCCGCTGTGGGCGAAGCGGTTCTCAACCATTTTGCGACGGCTCGCACAAAGAGACGAACCTTAAACCGCTCGTTTTCAAAGCGGATAAGGACGAAACGGTTGCGCTCTGCGGCTGTAAACAGACCGGCACCCCCCCTCGTTGCAATGGAACGCACCGGAATCTCTAAACCCTCGGTATAAAGACCTCAAGGGCTTTTTGCCCCTGTGTAGAAACGCACACAGACAACTGATGAACTGGAAGGTGTCTTAATTATGCAAACAACAAACCGTATATCCAAGGCGACCACAATTATCGGTCTCGTCTTCGAAGGCCTTTCGCTCGCAGCGATTGCCTTCGCGACAAGCCTGCTGGCGATCCTTTACCGTGCCGATAAAGCCGATG